>JBBRRF010000244.1:0-3645 GCA_038200885.1 Candidatus Nitrosocosmicus sp. | reverse complement strand
CCTTGTATTCGTTGTAATAGGGTAGGGTATCCTTGCTAGCCGTAGTTGAGTTGGAAGTTGCATACTGTTTTATCAATCCTGTGTCTGGGTCCATCATTATGAATATGCTTGCATCATGATCGTTTGTCCAAATATTTCCGTTTTCATCCTCTGCTATACTTATGGGGACAGATTGTAAAGGTGTTAAATCATGAATGGTTAAGGATTCTTTTCCAATATCATATTTAATTAGTTGACCCCCTACTGGATAACTGACAGTTGAAAACCACAATATTTCACTTTGATTGTTTAAATTACTATTATTCAGGCCGTTTTTGAAAGCAAATCCGTTAGATATCGGACCCATGGTCGTAAATTGTATTTGACTCAGGAAATCTAACTCGGATATTCCTTTGGTTGTATTATTTTCAACCAATGAGGGGTCAAGAACGCCTAGTCTCTTTCCAAATACTTGTGTAAACCATACTTTGTTCTCTGAATCAAAAGCTATGGATAATGGATATCCACCTTCTTCAAGTAGTTTATAGTTTTCAAACTTTCCTTCTTTGGTAAAGTATTTCCATATTGAATTTGACCTTTGATCAGTAAACCATAAATCACCGTTTTTGTCGAACTTTAAATCCCATATCATAGAACCTATTTTTCCTTGACGGTCAACCGGCCAATTTGGTATAGGTATAGTTTTATTAAATGTGTTTGATTGTGGATTAAAAACAAGGAGGCTGCCTGTTTTGCCTGATGCTATCCATATATTGTTATCTTTATCGGCAGTGAGCCCCAAGGGTTGACTGCATTCGGCAGGGAGCTGATATTCATTTATAAAATAGCTCGGTCCTTGGGTTTGATTGCCGCAGAAAAATTGCTTGTCTTGTTCAGCCTTCAGTTGAGAATCATTTACTATGGTGTCGCCAGCGCTAGTTGCAATGATATTACTTTCAATGGGTGCGGCAGCTTTCTCATCTGGTGGTGGAGAGCTCATCATATAACCACTCAATCCAATCCCTGTAATCGATATCACAACAACAACAACAATTACAATTATCAGACTTTTTTTATTATTTGAGAAACTGGTAAAAATGTTATTTTTAATTTTTTTATCCTTTTTATCCATATTTATCTACCATATTAAAAAGATCAATCTTATATAATAAATTAAGGCCAATACTAAATATATTTTTGAGGAAATAGTGAGTAGCCAAAATTTATCTTCATTAATCTTTTATCTCTACATTATCTTGGCGAATGAATATAATTAATCGATTTTAGTTGCTTTGTTGCCTAATTCGATTTTCCTTACATTTTCTGACATTTTTAGTCAAAGATAATTGTTAGCGATTAACGAATTCGGTATTGTATGGCATAAAAAGTACTATTGGATGACGATATTAATTATGCAACAAGGCAGGTTTTAGTTATTGATTGAACTAAAATCTGTTCTACTAGACCCTGGTTATTATCTACTTCATCCGTTATATTACCACACAAAGTCATCATTGCTATGGTCATCTCTATTGTTATTGTCTATATCATATTCGTCATTTCATTCAATAATTCATCTACCATCTCTTTGAGGAGAAAATTCTGATAGCACAATTATGAATCATGCTGTAGATATTGAACATTTTTTCTGCCTACCGTCCCTTATAAATTACGAAGTCTATTGTTTGATGACGAAATATTGTAACCAGCAAGTTTCATCCTTTGGTGATCCAGGAGGCATTACTTAAAAATTCAAGATAAAAACCATCTTGTTGCATTTTTTAACTTTTTCGATCGCTAAGGCAAAGTGCATTGTAAATGATGCATGAACCATAGAGTTTTTAAAAATTGTCTAATCATAAACATTATTGCCAGTATATCATCCCTTCTTAAACTTCACCAGCAGTATAAGGCTTCCTGAATATGGATATGTTGGAATTACAGATATCGAGAAGAATATAATCAATACAAGATATTTTCAACGCCTCCGAAGAATAAAACAAAGTTCCAGTCTCTTTATGGCTTTTCCAGGGGCGTCTCATTCAAGATTTGAACACTCTTTGGGCGCCATGCATATTGCTGGTGAGGCTTCCACACATATTATCTTGAATTCCAATAACAAGATTGGGTCTACATCCATAATCGACTTGATGGATTCAATTAACTGCAAAGCCGAAATCAAAAAGCAAATTCAACTAACAAGACTGGCAGCGCTACTACATGACATAGGACACGCTCCATTTTCTCATACCTTTGAAGAATTTCTAAAACTAGTCAACCCATCTTTAGATTGGAAACACGAATACCTGAGTTTGGAAATAATATACAAGAAATTTACTAATTTAGTTAAAGAATCCTCTGAAGACAAAATCGAGTCTTATGAAATAATGGCATTATTATGCGATCTATCCCATAATTTGAGAATTATCGAAAATACAAAAAGGATTCTAGAAGGGATAGGCGTCAGTAAAGAGATTATTGCTAGGATGGATACTTTTTTGGAGTCAAATTGGTATTTGAATTATCTCATTAAAGAAGATCCGTACAATGTTGACCGATTTAATTACCTGATATTGGATTCTAATAGAACTGGGGCAAAAGAGTATGGTTTTGTAGATGTAGGGAGAATTGTTCAAAATTTATACTTCTTAAGAGAGGATAAAATTGTAACTGTTTCAACCCAAGCCAGAGAAGCAGCAATGAGATTCTTTGAGGCCTATGCCCAAATGCACAGGTCAATTTACTTGCATAAAATATCCCAAGGTGCTGATATCCATTTGTCTTATGTAATGAAGGAGGCTGCAAAAGAATCCAACTCACCCTTTCAGAAACTATCTAATCCAGAGATGGAATCTATATTAGAATTATCTGATGATGTCTTGATATATGAATTAACAAAAGTAGAAAATGAAAAAACAAGAACCCTTGTAGACGATTACTTGAATAGAAATATTTTATCACTCGTTCACGAATTTGATCTGAGTGATAATAACAGGATTACAAGGATTATGGATTCAAAAGGATCAAAGGGATTGCAAGATGAAATTAGAAAGGAAGCAGGGTTGCCTGATGATGGGGTAGTATTGGTGATAAATATTACAAGCAAGAAGGTAACAAAACCACCTGTTGATGAGACTACATTGAAAAGGCTAATGTTTTATAATACTAAATCTAAAAAATTAGAACCATTGGATCTTGATTTTATAAGACAATTTTACCCTAACAAGAAGTATAGAATATTCGCCGAAAAAGGACATAAGGAAAAAATTAAGAGTATTATTTCAACGTGGACAGATACAAACATGTGAAATTTTTGTTGCGTGATTTAACAAATATTTTGGATAACTAAGTAATTGTGGGAAAGTCTCTTGTAGAGATAAGTAGAGATAACTACACATAAACTTTGACTAATTTTATTGAGGATTGGACAAATAACAGTGAAGAAATTTAAAATGAATTGATTAAAAGCAAACCTAATTACTATTAATCAAAACTAAAGTCTATTCCACTGTCTCTTATGGTCTTTTCTACATGGTCCATGATGCTACCGCCGTCATCATTCTTGCTGTTGCTGTTGTCATCATTCTTGCTGTTGCTGTTGTCATCATTCTTGCTGTTGCTGTTGTCATCATTCTTGCTGTTGCTGTTGTCATCATTCTTGCTGTT
>JBBRRF010000243.1:0-3657 GCA_038200885.1 Candidatus Nitrosocosmicus sp. | reverse complement strand
GAGCTGACCGAAGTAGAAAAGGAGTATAACGAGAACCATTCTGCAAAGAGGATAGTGATAGAACATGCTATATGCAGGATAAAAAAGTACAGGATAATGAACGATGTCTTTAGAAACAGGTTGAGAAAGTACGATAGGGTTTCAGACATAGTATCAGGACTGGTAAACTACAGGATAATGAATGCCTCTTAGTTACGGCGATAGATAAGATGACTAGAAGACATGGTTAACCTGTGTTAATTACGCAAGAGATCTATTGTATGTAATTTTCTTATATAATAATAAAATAACTATTGTATAACTTTTTTACACAATCCTTTTTCCTTATGTTGTACAAAATGATCTTGACAAAAATCAGTTTCGCATTCATAGCAATGCCACCCGCATAAAGTATAACATACATTGCATTTTGCAATCGGTTTATTATAGTCAAATTCTTTAGTTTGTTTCACAATTCTTGACTTTTGTATTCTTTTTTGCTGTTGCCTCATATATCTATCCTCTATTAAAGCACAAAACATCATCGTGATGTTTGAAAATTCTTCTCCAACTGTGTGGATCTATCAACCTGTTTCATAAAATCATAATGTTATTTAAGCTTTTCAAACGATAATTAGGGAATTTGCAACTCCAATTGGATTTGTAATTCAAATTATTTCATAAATGCGGGAGGTGGGATTCGAACCCACGAATCCCTAAGGAACAGGGTTGTAGGAAACTTCCAAGCTCATTCTAAGCCTCGCACAATTTCTGACCTGCGCCGTTGACCGGGCTTGGCAACCCCCGCATTACCTTGGACTACATTAAAGCCAAATTTATCTATTGTTAATACGAATCATGTTGAATTCTTTGTTCGATGATCTTTCTTAAAAGACCGATTATTCGTCCCCTTATCGTTTAAATAATTATTAGGATGGCATAAATATTGATTTAACTGGGGAGATGTTTTGACGGAAAAAAAACTATTTGGAACTAACGGCATAAGGGGGATATTTGGAAAAGATCTGTCGATTGAGTTTTTGATAGATATCACTTTTTCTATAGGACGTTTTTTTGAGAAGGGGCCAATCGTGTTAGGATATGATGGTCGTTCTTCTAGTTTTGCAATTCAAAAAATTATATCGGCTGTGTTAATGTCAATGGGTATCGATGTATATACGATGGGCATGACGCCTACACCTTGTCTACAATTCACTGTCAAAAATTTAAGATCTTCTGGTGGAATTATGATTACCGCATCACATAATCCTAAGGAGTATAATGGAATAAAACCAATTTCAAGTCACGGGTTTGAATTGTCTAGAGATGATGAAATAAAAATTGAGTCCATATATTATCAAAAAAAGTTCATGAAAGAGTATCCTGGTTCCTTTGGGAACTTATTCAAATTGGATGTTTTGGAGCAGTATATCAACAAGGTGCTTTCTTTTATAGATGCTGACATTATTAGACGATCAAATCTTAAGATTACTATGGATTGTGGTAACGGGGTCCAATCGTTAGTAGCTCCTTTGATAGTAAGAAAATTAGGATGTGAAGTGCTGGTTATGAATGGCTATGTTGATCCAAATTTTTCTGCAAGGGGCTCCGAGCCGAAAATGGATAATTTATGTGGTCTCACTGAAATGGTAAAAAAGACAAACTCTGATGTGGGTGTTGCATACGATGGGGATGGCGACAGAAGCATTTTTTGTGATGAAAAGGGAATTATCCATTGGGGAGATAAAACAGGATCAATTCTATCTTATCATTTAATTCGAAATAAGAAAATGGATACTACAATCGTATGTCCTGTTAATTCTTCACTTGTTATATCAAAAATTGGTGAGTTGGTTAAGAGAGATGTTTATTTTACTAAGGTCGGAAGCGTTGAGGTTTCTTATGGCATGAAAAATACTAATTCTCTTATCGGATTTGAAGAAAATGGAGGTTTTTTTTATGGACCTCTGAATTTAGTTCGTGATGGAGCGATCACCACAGCTTTGGTTTTAGAAATGATGAGCTATCATAAACAGGAAAAACTGGGACAAAACACAAATTGCGGTGACAAGTTATTGGATAAAAAATCGTCCCTATCAGATATTTTCTCTATGTTCGATAATACATTTCAATACAAATCCAGCTTGAATTTGTCTAGCAACGATGATATGCAACATATTTTGGATGTATGTGCTGCACATGGATCTGTATACAAGATAGAAAGGATCGATGGAGTGAAAATATGGTTTGATGCCGAGTCTTGGATAATGTTCAGACCTAGCGGCACAGAACCTCTGATTCGAATCTATGCCGAATCCAATGATAAAAGCTTACTAGATTCAAAAGTAAAAGAATACCTTAACTTAATAAATAAAATTCTGAACGCTTCTGATTGATACATGATAACATTTTTAATACTCTTTTTTATCATAAGAAAGAGTGGAAATGATCCCAATGGGTGATTGTAAATTATGAGTAAACCATATTATGTAAAATTTGAGATACCTAAAGATCTGGTTAGTGCCGTTTATGAGGCAGTAAGACTTGCAAAACAGAGTGGTAAGGTTAGAAAAGGAACAAATGAAACTACAAAAGCAATAGAAAGAGGAATCAGCAAATTGGTCGTCATTGCAGAAGATGTTGAACCACCAGAGGTTGTAGCACATTTGCCAATTTTGTGCGATGAACGTTCATCTAAATATGTTTTCGTTCCTAGTAAGAAAGACTTGGGTAGTGCATTAGGAATTGATGTTGGTTCTGCTGCTGCAACCATAATAGATCCTGGTGAATCTCAACAAATTCTTGACCAGATTACAAATACTATTGATAGCATAAAAAACAAGTCCGAGTAAAACAGGTGTATTTTATTAAATGAGCAAGACTGAGGAAAAGGTCATTCCTGCAGAAGTAATTCAAATCGTAGGTAGAACTGGTATCGCTGGAGAAGTAATTCAAGTTCGTGTAAGGATATCTGAAGGAAAAGACAAAGGCAGGATTCTGACTCGAAACGTTAAGGGACCCGTTAGAATGAATGATATTTTAATGCTTAGAGAGACAGAACGTGAGGCAAGAAAAATAAAGTGATGCTTAAAATATGGAGTTATTGTAGGTGGTTAAATAATGAGTAAGAATGTTGCATCATTGCGAAACTGTTTTTTTTGTGGAAGGCATGTTGATACGGGTAAAGGGATAATGTTAGTCAAAAATGATGGATCGATCCAATGGACTTGTTCATCAAAATGTAAAAAGAATCTTCGCGATTTGAAACGTGATCCACGGTTATTTAAATGGACTGATAAATATATCAAAGGTGGAATTAGGAAGCAAAAGTGAAATGGGGGTAGAGCAAACTCTAATACTTGTTAAACCTGATGCATTTAAACGAAAATTGGTAGGAAAAATTATTCAACGTTTTGAAGAAAAAGGATTTGACATCAAGCAACTAAAGACATATGATTTTACAGATGAAAAAGCTCAAGATTTTTATTCAATTCATCGAAGTAAACCTTTTTTTAAGGAGCTAGTTTCATTTGTTTGCTCTGGTACCGTCGTTGCATGTATTTTGGAAGGAAATAATGCTGTCAGCACGGTTAGGATAATGATTGGACTTACAAAATCATTTGATGCTGAACCAGGAACAATAAGAGGCGATTTTGGTCTGGGAATAACTGATAATAT
>JBBRRF010000242.1:0-3671 GCA_038200885.1 Candidatus Nitrosocosmicus sp. | reverse complement strand
CTCTTACAGTACCTTACAGAAAGCGCTCGGCAACAAACATGTTTCTTTCTTTGGATATTTTTTGCAAAATGCGAGAATTTGCCTGATTTCTGGCTCTATCGCTACCCAAAGCCATACTAACTCTGGTCCAACTTTGATTAAGGTCTCATCTACGATGTATTCCTCCATTCTCTTTTTTTTGAGGATATCTTTCTAGGATTACATTTTTGAATCCAATTCCAGATTGCAACATGACTTCTCTTGACCCTATGTAAAAAGAACATTGCTTTGGCAACGCCTCTGATTGATAATCCAAGAAAGTGCAAATTCAGTGCTCGACCAATATCTGGTGAGGGTGTTCTGCTTCTTTTGTTAATCATAAAAGAGATGGAACATCTTCAAGCTATAGATTTATCGTTAAGTTAACAGCGGCGAATTTCGGGTCTCTTGACATATTTTATTATCATGCTCATTCAAAGAAGGATTTTCATTATCGCGATTAGGTTTTATTTTATCTAAACTAGTTTTAGTAAAGGGCATTGCTTGAATTACAAGCAATATTACGATTTTGATTATATAACATTTGGAATTCTTGTATTCATACTGAATACTTATACTGTAGATCAATTTGGGACAACATGGTTTATAGAGTCTATTATCTCTGCATGCACCATCGTACTTATTTTAAGAATAAGAAAATCTATATTAAAAAGCAAACCGGGTAAATATTTATTATTATCAACTTTATTTATTATAAGCCTAGTCATAATTTTACCTTTTACACTGGTTGGAAAATTACTCGGTTTGACCGACATTCCTACCTTGAATATAGTTGCAGTAGGAATAATTGTATTGTTGCGTTATTTATGCAGAAATAGTAAAAAAGGCATTTTATAAAAAAATCAAATTTTAGTTTTTTATATTACATTAGATCTCTTGCGTAATTAGAGAGGCATCAAAACTTTAGCAATTATTTGTCTTTTTTTGCAATATTTGTATAATCGGGTCCTAATTCCGGCCTATAGATATAATCTTTGTAGAAATTTTTAGAGTATTACTAATTATGCAAGATCTAATCTAGTCATTTTAGATTAATTATTTATGAAAAATTACTCCTCTATGATCCAGTAATTTGTAAAGTGGTATTTTTGAAAAGTCAACAATAACGAATTCGATTAGAGAATATATCCATACAAATATTGCTAACTGCCAACCTATTGCGGGTAGTAATATGCCGTATACAGTGATCAGTGTTGCAGTGATTTGTGTGCCTATAACAGCTATAAATAGAGGTAATCCTGGTTTAATTGACCAAAAGTGCTGTCTGGTCCTAGCTGCAAACAGAAAAAGATGTCCCGCGACTGATAGCTTTAGATAAATGAATGATTGTATAACAGATGGATTCAAGTGAAAGATGTCTTTCCCAATATACAGAAAGATAAAAGTAGAAACAACTCCTATTATTCCAAGGGTAGTTGCTATTCCCAAAACCGTGCGCATATTCCAACGTTCTGGTTTGGCAGAATGACGTACATTATCATAAGCAATGGTCATGATGGGCATATCATTTAAGATGGCCAATAATACAATCATAAGTGGAGTAATTGGATAAAAATTAAATGCTATTATAGCAAGGGTCAAAAATAAAAGAACTCTGATAGTTTCACCTATTCGGTAAATAGCGTAGTTATTCATACGCTGGAATATCTTGCGACTTTCCCTTATGGCATCAATAATCACAGAAAGGCCAGGTTGAGTAAGGACGATACCAGCTGCGGACTTGGCGGCGTCTGTTGCCCCATCAACTGCTATTCCAATGTCTGCTTTTTTCAGGGCTGGAGCATCGTTTACACCGTCGCCGGTCATACCTACAATATGTCCTTTTTCTTGCAAAAGTTCTACAATACGGTATTTATCTTCAGGAAAGACCTGAGCAAACCCATCTGCACCTTCAATAATTCGCTCAATCTCTATTCTATTACTTTCTTTTTTATTATCCAGTATTGATGATGCTTCAAGTATGTTTGTTCCAAGGTTTACTTGTTTGCATATCTCTTTGGCAATGGCAATATGATCTCCTGTTATCATTTTGACGTCAACTCCCATTGATTGAGCTGTTTTGATAGTTTCCTTAGAGTCTTCACGCGGAGGATCAGATAAAGAGACAATTCCTGTGAATTCCCAATTTCCCTTTGTATCCGTCTTTGCCACACCAAGGGAACGATATCCCTTGTTAGCAAGGGCATCTACTCTTGTTTGAACTTTTGAAGATATTTCCTGCTTATTGTTTAATAATGAAAGAATAACCTGAGGAGCACCCTTGGAAACTTTAAAAACATTGCCTGATTTTTTATCTAAAACAGTAGCCTCTGTTCTCTTTGCTACCGAGTCAAATGGTTTGAAAGCACTAAGACTATAAGAATTACTAATACTTTCAAAAATCTTTATAGATTTACATCTTTCAATAATTACATTATCCATAGGATCATTATCCTCTTCTCTTGATGTAAGAGTGGCATACAGGATTACCTCTGTTTCAGTATACGGATCGAATGCTTCAACCTGAGCTATGGTAAGCTTGTTCTTTGTGATGGTGCCTGTTTTATCCGAACATAGAATATCCACGCCCGCCATTTCTTCGATAGCCACCAGCTTGCTGACTATGGCCTGTTTTTTTGCAAGCATCGTGGCTCCCACAGCCATAGTAACTGATAAAACCGCAGGAAGTGCTGCAGGTATCGCTGCAATGAGCAATACCAGTGCAAATTGTAGGGTCTGCAGTAAACTTTCTTGTCTGAACATTCCCACCAGAAAGAGAATTACTATTAGAGATATAGCAAAAGCAATCAAGTAGTTTCCTATTTTTATTACTGCTTTCTGAAAATGACTTTTTGTCTTTGCTTTTTCTACAAGTTTTGCGGTCTTTCCAAAATAGGTGTTTGTACCTGTTGTTATGACTAATGCAGTCATCTCGCCTTTCTGAACTATCGAACCAGAGTATGCGTCTTCACAAACATGCTTTTCTACTGGGAGAGATTCTCCGGTCAAGGCAGACTGATCTACAAGAAGATACTCCCCATCAAAGAGCTTAACATCTGCAGGTACTATATCTCCAAGACGGATTCTTACCACATCACCTGGAACAAGATCTCTGGCCGGAAGTTCTACCCATCTTGTGTCTCTTAACACATGTGTTCTAGTAGCAAGTCTTTGTTTTAAAAGATTAATAGCGTTATCAGCTTTATGCTCCTGCCAGAACCCTACTACCGCATTCAAAAGTAAGAGGACAATAATTACCAAGAAATCTTCCCAATGGCCGATTATTGCTGAAATGATAGCTGCTGCTTCTATCATCCACGGAATTGGATTCCAGAAATAACCTAGAAACTTCTTTACCGGATTAACCTTTCTCTCTTGAATATCATTATATCCATATTTTTGGAGACGCACTTTAGCTTCTTCAGATGACAATCCTTTTTGGCTTGAAGATAATTTTTCAAATACTTTGTCTAAGGACATCGCTAGATCTCCTAACGCACCATTTCCTGTTTATGGTAGAGTGTGGTCGCTCTTCTTTAGACCTATACGTATATCTACGGTGAATGCACCCTTTCCTTCTTCTAGTACCATCAGAGGATTAATATCAAATTCATTGATTTCAGGAAAATCTGTAATTAGTTGTGAAAGTCTTT
>JBBRRF010000241.1:0-3680 GCA_038200885.1 Candidatus Nitrosocosmicus sp. | reverse complement strand
TAAATTATAGAATAATGAATATCTGTTAGTTATAGAAATCGATAATGGCCAAAAGACCATGCTAACCTGTGCTAATTACGCAAGAGATCTAGTTTATTGATCCTTTTGCAGATATGGCCATAACTGGGTGAATTGGCAGGTAACCTTTTTCCAGTAACCTTGATAATGTCCTCAGTTTGTCGGTAAGGAAGGTGAAGTGAGTAACGGATGTAACCTATAACAAGGATGAAGGAATTAGGGAAAGTAAATGGCTTGCCCTTTCTTACCTTCATTCATCTTCTCTATCTCTGAACCCCAACTATCGAGAAAATCATGGGAGAAAAGGATTTCACCACGTCTAACTAATGAGCAGTTATAAGAAGGCCATTCAACCATTGAGAATGTAGGCCTCGATCTAAACTAAATATGTTGAGTTAGGCGACAAAGCAATTTTTGATATAGTTGGAAATTTTTTGGGTACTCAGAATGGAAGGAGAATCGGAAATTTCAAAAATGGATTCAATATATCTAAAAGTATCTATTGTAGAACCGATTCTTATTTCATGTATGAATGAGGCTTCGTTTTCTGACATCTATTTCTATTTGCAAAGGGTATCTCCAAATATCAAAGTAAAATAGAGAAAATCAGAGAAATAAACATGGCTGACTATATTGATACTGTACTAAAGTCAATGATACAAGAGATTGAGATAGGTAGTCAAAAAATTAGAAACAAAGACAATGGTTCGATAAGAACAAGTAGTTTGATTATACAAAACTCGAAAATAAATTAAATGAATGTTTATTTGCTTGTTTTTGACGTACTCGTTTACCTCTCTTATTTCTTTATTAATATGCTAGATTGTCAAAGATGCCTCGGTAGTCAGCGTATTAGATATCTTATTCCCTAAAGTATCGGTCATATATACATCTGCTTTAACATCTGTAATTGTTTTGTCAGCAAAAGATGTTGCAAACTGCATTGGCCCCAATTGACCTAAAACGAATCCATTTGGAATCTTTGAAGTTTTTATGAGAGTTCCGTCAGAACCATACACCTTCATAGTCCCAGCCATAGGAGAATTTATTAATGAAATATCATTAGTTCGATAATCTACAAGAATTTTTAATTGATTATTTTCGCTATTGGTTAGAGGTACAAACTCTACGGAGTTGAGATGAAGGATTACTCTATCCTTTGAAGACGTCGATGATAATGATTGTGACGAGTCATCTGATTGTTCCTCTTTCTGCTGTTTGTCTACCTGGCCTTGAGCATACACATTATTACTAACTCCAAATGTATCTCCATTTACGATCATAAAAGACGAAAATGCTAAACCGATTATGATAATTCCTACAAAAAATATCGATGGTCTAGAAATAGATCTTGTTATATATTGTTTTGATTTTCCGCTCATCAGATCAGATCCTCACCATTACTTATCGAGAAATAGGAATAAAATCCATGATTGAACATTACATTATTACAATTTTATTACCATATATCCAATAGGATGATCTTTATCTCAACATAATTCAATCAAAAAGTTAAACGTGATTCTTATTTGACTTTTCTATGTAATAGTGTATTTAACTTTTATTGAATTAATTTTATGACATGAACTCGTATCTAACTCTAACTGAAACCACGTTTAATGTTTCACAACATCTGTGAATAAGCAATAAAATATTTGATAATTTAATTTCATAAATCAACATTACATCTGCATCGTGCGAGGTGACAGAGTATCAGATTAGAGTAATTTCTCGAGCAGCCGTGGTAAAAGATATCAGATCTATTTGTTGGATACTATTACAATGGGATCCGTTAAGTTATGGTCTAAGATTTTCATGGATGTTAACTTAAGCATTTGAAAAAGAGCAAAGTCGAGTTGTCACTGGACTAAATGAGACAATATCGACAAGATTCCTGGTATTTTGAGCACGATTTATGACCTTTTGTTCTGAAATGGTCATGTTAATCGATATGAAATATTGGGAATCATTTGAAAAATCACCTTAAATTAACAGGGCCGAATAGAGGATTGTTATTTTCTTACCCCACCAGTCGATCTACTCAATCCTATTATTTGATAACTCGTTGCTATTTAACGAGTCTTCACTTTCTTCTATCCCCTTTGTAGTATTTGTCAAAGTATTATTATAGACTTTGTTCTCAATAGAGTTATGGAATAGATAAATACCCTGGCTTTCGCAGTTTCTTACGGTGTTGTCATAGACCTCGTTATTATGAGATTGTGATAAAAAGATACATTTTACTTCATCGTGAACATCATTATTTCTCGCTACTGAATCATACATGTTCCTGCTAAACATTATTCCTGAACCTGCACTATTGTATACCTCATTATCTTCTATCGTAATGTTGTAACAATCTAATGAACATATGATACCCATTGCTCCATGATCATGAACTATGTTATTTTTAATAATCATATCATGTGTGGCCGTATGAGGGTCAAAACCATACATAAAGTTATGATGTACATGGTTATTTTCCAGAAGTATATTACCGACTCCTACAGAGTAGAATCCAAAGCGATTGTGATGGATTTCGTTATTTTTTATTATACTTGTACCATTATTACCATAATAGCTAATACCCGAACATCCACTACCACATTCATATCCTAAATATGCAATTTCAGAGTTTGTAATGTTTGTAGTGCCCGTTGTTTCATCATCTACTTTGATATATGGTCGTGGCACTGCATCTATTCCAGTATGTTCGTGTTCTCTACTGGGTAGTATTTCATATTCAAACTTGATATAATCCTTGCTTTGTGGATCCCATGAAGTAATTTTTACAGAATCAATAATCAGATTACCTAATGTTATGATTGAGTTTACGTTATCTCTATCGCCATCCCCTGTCTTGTCACCTGCCAGAATCTTAAGCCAGATGGTATCTTTTGAATCGATTATCAAAGTTGCGCCTTTTTCAACTACAATTCGTGAATCTAAAACCCAAGTATTATTGTCCTCTTTTTTTAATAAATCTGAATTTTGTATAACATTGGATATATCTGTAAGAGTTGTAGGGTGTACACAAGAAATTGTGATTGTATTTCTTTCGCTGTCTACATCGTAACTGATGCAGTTCTTTTCAGAACCATTATTTTCTTGGGCAAATACTGCAAAGGTTGATACACTAAAAGAAATCACGAATAAAATGAGCACATTACAAAATAGGCTTAGCCTCGTCTTCTTCAACTTGTAGATCGTAAGGAGATATAGTTATAAGAATTACTTTTTAAATTGATGTAAATAAAACAGTGGTTTTAATTTTGTAATTTATTCATAAAATGGACTTGTTTGATCAAAATTTAGAACCTTTACAATGATAAAAAAATTGTAATATTGTTTATATTCTCACAACCAATTTTTATTTTATAATTTGAGAATTATTTCTTGTTTGACCATTTTCTCATCCAATGTAGTAGATTGATAATAGATCCAACAAGTTCTTGTCCCTTTGGAGTAAGTCTATATTCTACTTTCGGAGGAATCTCGTTAAAGGATTTTCTGTTCAATATCCCACTTTTTTCCAACTCCTTTAAACGTATTGTGAGAGTTTTACTACTGAAACCTTTCATTGATTTTCTAAATCCTATATATCTAACAGGATCGGAGGAACAACACAATGGTATCAATATTTCCAGCGTTCCTCTTTTAGT
>JBBRRF010000240.1:0-3686 GCA_038200885.1 Candidatus Nitrosocosmicus sp. | reverse complement strand
TCTACACTTTATGATTAACATTATATGAGAACTTGATACAGATTCCCCTAATCATTTTTAAAAAACATTCGGTTTTTTTTGTTTCGAAGAAATATTTTTTATATCTTATGCAATGATACTTCAAATTTTGCATACTCTATGAAATTAAGCTCGTAATATATCTATTACTAAACCCCTTGCCCGTTCCGATAGTATTTTATTTTTCAATAAAATTAGCCGTCAATCATTCAATATTTATGTGAACCCCTTAACCATAAGGCTTTAAATCCCTTGCGGCCCGCACCTTTCGTTACATAATTGAGTGTAAGAAAGAAATTAGTTGGTAGTTGCATACTTCATATTTATGCAAAACTCATAACAGAACCTTCAAATTCCATTGTCGCTTCATGTCTGACAACTACATAGAGAATTAGACTTCCTGTTTTTATAACAAGGCTTCGAATCCCACTCCCCGCGCTTATCTTGGGGATTTGTACGTTAATTTTAAAAGCAATAGAAAAGTAGACAATGACAGAACGACAAATTTGGCGCATGATCAATTTCTTGCTTATGAGGAAAAACAAGAAAAGGAATTACAAGTTATTAAAAGGATAAACTCATTGACCAAGTCATTCACTAAGCAATATTTTAACAGTATTTTGATAATAATTGCTCATTTTCAAATGCACTAATAATTAGGACCCGTATATCTAAAGAGACTTTAGAAAATTATAAATAGGGTAGATCATACCCCGTAGAAAAAATAATGTAAGATTTAATAAATATTTATAACAAAGAAAGAGTATGCGAATTATATCCAATGATTCAAAATAACGAGAAATTAATAATTACAAAAAATAAAAAGGGAGAAACATTTAGCATTCCAACAAAACAAAGAGCACTAGTTCTGCAAGGAGGTGGAGCATTAGGTGCTTATGAAATAGGTGTATTGCAATCGATATGTAATCATTATTATTATAACTTAAATCCGGAAGAACATTCAAATGAAAAAAACAAGAACTATAGTGGAGAACGGCAGCAATTATTCGATATAATTGCCGGAGTATCAATAGGTGCTATCAATGCAGTATTCTTAATAGATCATGTCTTAAAAAATAATGGAAATTGGCGTGATTCAGCACTAAAACTCAAAGAATTTTGGAATAACTTTAAGGCATATACTTTTGCTGAATTATATCCTTGGTTTAATGTCATTTGGAATAATTATAGGTTTTTTAATAGAGGACTTGCAACAGCAGAGGCTGCACGAAGATACTGGTCTTTTTATCAATTAGCATGTTTAACACCTCCACTTGGAGGGGTATCTCCTAACTTGTGCAATTCAGTGTTTCAAGCAGATACCAAGTATTTTAGCCAACTAAACAACTTTCTTACATATGATTACAGACCTCTTATGAAATTGATGGAAGAAAATGTAGATTATCCAATAAAAACAGATTTTGAAAAAAATCAACCCCGGCTATTGTTACTATCAGTGGATGTCAAAGATTGTTCTACTGCAGTTACATTTGATAGTTATCGAAGTTATAAAAGTAAATGTGATGTATGCGATAAGAAGTTGGGAGAAAATAGATTATTGGCTGAACATATAATAGATCATATCAAAGATCACAGTATTGAAAATCAGAATATTGATAAAAATATCATCTTAAAAAGTATACCTACCACTTCTACTATTACTGCTAGTGGCGAAAATTACGATATGAACACTAGCACTGACAATCACATATGGATCTCTATTTATGGTGATGAAAATAGTAAAGACAGAAAACATTTAGTTTCTTACAATGGAATCGACAATGATATTCTGATGGCTAGTTGTCTTTTTCCATACTCAAATCATCATACAAGTTTGTATGATCTAATTACAAAAGAGAATAGAACTTTTTGGGATGGAGCATTTGTAAATAATACCCCATTAAGGGAACTTTTACAGAAACATAAAGATTTTTGGACAAGTTATTTTGAAGCAAATGAAATAGATTATGACAGAACTGGAGAACACGATACTAAGATTCACGAAGATCAAGAAGACAAACAGCCAACATCTATTCCAAAAATACCTGACCTGGAAGTATTCATAGTTAACCTTTATCCTGCGCTAGAGACAAAAGATGTTGCTTTACCTGAAGATAAGGATAAAATTGAAGACAGAATAAACGATATAAGATTTCATGACAAGTCTGTATACGATGAGAAAATCGCTCATCTTGTAACAGATTACGTGGATTTAACAAGACGACTGATAAAACTAGCAAAGGATACTGGAAAAGTAAGCGAAAAAGATTTAAAAGAGGTTCTAGGGATGACTGGAGAATCCACAAAAAGAGATATTAGAAAAAGGAGAAATCTATCGAGTCTTATAGAGGATAAATTCAGAGTCAAGGTCTATCGAATAGACAGAGAGGATGATGAAAATACAATTTTCGGAAAGGCAAGCGACTTTACTCCAACTACTCTAGAAGATTTGTACCAGGAAGGTCTAAAAGATGCAGATGGTTGGTTTACCAACTTTTATAAAGCTAATACACGAAAATACAATTCTTCTTTTGAAAAGTCCACGTAACATGATGGCAAATAACAAATTCTTTAATCCCAAATGTATCTTGATTTAAGTCATTTATGGTTACAAGAATTACATGCCAATTAATTTTAAAAAGATAAGTAAACTTTGTCAAGTTCTAGAGATAGAATATCCCGTAATACAAGCAGGAATGTCTGGCCCATCCACCTCTGAATTAGTAGCGGCTGTGTCTAATGAAGGTGGAATAGGAATATTGGGTGCAGATTCTTTCACACCAGAAGATCTATTAGAAAAGATAAAAATTATAAGAAAACTAACTAAAAATCCATTTGGTATCAATGTACTTTTAGTAAAATCAACCTCACAAACCGATATAAAACAATATGAATATAGCCAGTAATTCTTAAACACTATTAGAAATGAAATAGGGGTTCAAAGGATGTCTAATTTTGAAAAATTAATCTCATTATCTGCAAATTCCTCTTCAAACGATATGGAAGAAAAGATCAAAATAATGATGGCACAGAATCTGAGGAAGGCGATGGTGACAATGAGGGAGACAATAATGAAGAACGGGCTGATAACTCAGAGGATAAATAATCTATAAAAACTAAAAAAAGGATTATTGTTGGCCTAAAGCCAAATTACCCAATTGTTCTTGTAGTTGTACACTTAGGTTATTGCATGATGCTAAAGTAAATTCTCCAGAAACACATTGTGCATTTTGTCCGCTTGCTTGACCCTGTTCAATTTCCTGCTCTGCGTCATTGGATTTCTTGTTCTTTCCCCCAGCATATACCATATTGTCTCCAAATGTGGCAACTGATGCGATCATAGCGGCTGCAATAAAAATAGCAAATATTCCTACTTTATGGTTTTTTGTTATGTTACTCATTATAATCAAAATATATAGTTAAAATTTATCTTATCATAGTTTGGATACTTAATACTGCATTCATTTCCCAGAATAACATTTTGAATTTATCTGACAGATTCTTTATAGTGTCATTTTTCTCATCAAGTTGCTTTTTTTTTGTAATATGTATAAAATTCTCTTAGGGTAGCCAGGTCAGGATATACAATAGATCCATTGCGTAATTAGTCTAAACAGCTTTATTTCCTCTAGTCTCATACAAACCTGTACTTTCTTTGCTATCCTATG
>JBBRRF010000239.1:0-3693 GCA_038200885.1 Candidatus Nitrosocosmicus sp. | reverse complement strand
TACGGCCAACCTGTCTGATAAACCCGTTTATCCGGATGTAGTATCAGGTCTATCTCCAGAAACGCTAAAGGAGATTCATTATGTAATTGCAGACCCTGGGTTCAGCGGTAAGAATCTGTATGATTTTAGCATGGATAAGGGATTTCAACTTGTCTGTCCCATTAAAAAGTATAAAAACATACCAGTAGAGAGACCGAGACTGGTAGAATTCTATGAATCAGCACTGGGTCAGGTAATCTACTCAAAGAGAAAAACATCCATAGAACCATTGATTGAACATATCAAATCAGTCTTTAGGATAGACCCAGTACCAGCAAGAGGGCTTGACAAGGTACAAGGTATCGTATTGCTATCCATATTACTATATCAGATACTTGTTTATTACAACTGCAAGGTAATAAAGAACGATAATCCGAGAAGAGATATCAAGTATATGATAGGATGTTAATCTGTTAGTATCTAACGGTTGAACAATAATATTAAAATGATTTACGACCCAGCCTCAATTACATACTATATCAGCATTTTCTATTGAATTTTCCAGAAGTTTATCCAAGGATTTTTTGATAAATGGTTTTTGATATTTGCAAATCATGTCAATAGATTTCTTTAAAGTATCGATTCTTATAGTAAATAAAGAATCTGAGTGTTTGTTTGCTGGTTCTTGCAAATCTCTGACATTTCCATTGTCCTTAATTGAACTAATAAAGTCACCGTATGAATCCACGACTAAGGCGCGGGGAGTGGGATTCGAACCCACGAGTTCTTGCGAACATGGGATTAGCAATCCCACGCCCTACCAGGCTAGGCGACCCCCGCTTTATCATTATTTTTTGGCATGGGTATATTAATTATTTGCAATCAAAAATGTCCTAGAAGGAAGAAATACGTGAGTCAATGAAATTAGTTGTCTTGTTATTTTTCATAATTGTTTGTTAATAAAGATTTAATACTTTATCCATCTTTTAATAAGTATGCCGACTGCTTATGTACTGTTAAATTGTGATCTAGGTTCCGAAGCCGAGATTATTAAGAAAATTAAGGAGGTTCCAGAAGTTAATGAAGTGAACGGAGTGTTTGGAGTCTATGATATTATAGTAAGAATATCGTCTGATAATATGGATAAATTGAGGGAAATTATTACATGGCGTATTCGCAAGATAGATAAAGTTCGTTCTACTTTGACAATGATAGTTATTGAAGGACAATCAAGTTGACTTGAATATCTTTTTCTATATCCCTTTTCGAATTAGTAACTTGATAGAAAAAAAGTATTAACATAAAACCGTTTCCTTCCCTTAAAATTTAAGATAATATCAGGGTAATAACTATTTATTTTTTCTAACATCTATGCTGTTTTTTCATACATCTGATTATGTCGGTAAATCTAACTTACAAACCAAATAAGATAAAAAATATACACCATACGTATCTAAAATCAAACGTTTCTGATATTAAACTAGAAATTTAGGTATATTTTGAAGATATTGTATTATTGTTAAAATTTAGAATACCAAAGAACTGTTGAACTTTCTAAAAAAATGAGATATTATTTAGTCTTCGACCTTTCCCCAGCTCGATTTATTCATGCAATGAATCTACAAATTCAATTTTTTGGCAATTCTTCTTTGAATATCATGATAATCATAGAATAATAAGCCAACTCTTATAGCGACTCCAGTATCTTTTTTAAAACATTCTCATGAAACAGAAATAATTCAACACAATAGCTTTTGGATGAATTTACGTCTGTCCAAACAACCCTCCTATCTTGACGAATTGCTAGATGACTTTCTTTTGCTCAAATGATCACTTCTTTTAATATGCTTTTCAAACAATTATCTAAATTAGATCGTAGAAATTAGGATGGTGATATGACCTAAAGTAATAGAGGTAACGATAGTAGCAGTAGTCTTCTTCTTCTCGTTCTTCTTCTTCTTCTAGTCCAAAACTTTTATCAATGACTTTATTGAGTTGGCCGTCCTTACCATTTCATCTTCGGAATTGTAAAAATGTGGGGATGCTCTCAAGATTTTTCTTGTACCTATTTCCCTTTCTGCCAGAATCACGCCTTCCTTTTGTAGCCTGGCATTTAATTTTTGGATTCTAGTATTATTTTGTTTTCTAAAAGAAAACGAAACAAGTGATGATCTAAATTCTTCCGGGGTTGCTTCATGCAATACTAAATCATTCATTTTCGTTAATTCCTGCCTCAATATTGAAGCAAGATATTTGTTGCGTTGGAAAATATTCTGTATTCCTATTCTTAGCAAATATCGTAGCGATGCTTCAAGTCCTGCCAACCCGGGAAAGTTCCTAAAAGTCGCATGATACTTTTCTGGATATTTGTGGTATTTAGTGGATTCCTTTGATTTCTTACTCTTATCTCCCTTTGAGTTTTTATTTTTCAAAAGTACGAGTTCTGCAGTTCCCGATCCAATAAATACAGGATTCAAATCTTCCATTACTTGCTTTTTGACATAGAGTATTCCAACCCCCAAAGGCCCACACAGCCACTTAAAGCTAGGAAAAGTTAGAAAATCGCATTTCATTTTCTTTACGTCGGTTACCATGGCACCGACGCTTTGAGCTCCATCAATGGAAAACAGAGTATCTTTGTTCCTTTTTTTTATAATGTTTCCAATTTTGTCAACCGGAGTGATTGATCCATCATTGTAAATTACATGACTTGTCGAAACCAATTTGAAAGTGTCTTTCTCATAAATACTGGCAAAATTCTCTATCAGTGAATTTCCATAACTCTCAACCTTGTCTTCTGGAAAATTTCTAACCTGCAGGTTCTTTTCTGCGGATAGTCTTATCCAAGGCAAATAATTTGAAAAGTGCTCGTTTAAGGAATTTCTAATCAATAGCTTATCATCACCCTCCTTCCACGCCAGTCCATTAGCAATCATGTTGATTCCTTCTGTGGTACTTTGGGTGAAAATAATCTCATCCTTGTGCCCATTTAAGAGATCTGCAATCCTTTTTCGAGTCTCCAATTTAAGCTCGCCCATATAATCTGCAAACTCTTTAGAATCTGGACCCACTTCAGAATATCGTATATTAAAATCGGTCATTGATTTAATGGAAGAAATGGGGAGAGGGCTAATCGAACCATTATTCAAATAGATTCTCCTTTTGGTTATATAAAAATCTGAGCTGATGCTGTCTAACATTTCTTTATCAAAAATAGTCATATTTCCTTGGTTACTCAATATATATCAGATTAGACATTATTATTTAAGGTGAGCTGAAATACTACCTTCATTTCTATATCCTATAATATCAAGTGGAATAAATTTAATGTATTATTATGATATTAATGCTAAAATAACCCTAATTGAAAAGTTAATCACTGAATTTAGAGGTTGGAATATTTTGATAATGGATTTTGACACTCAATTGACCTCACTAAAAAATAATCAGGCTTTATTTTCAAATTGTGATCGTCTTAATGTTGAGATATTTCTACCTTATCAAATTACCCACAGTGCGATGGTCGACAAGTTCATTGAATATGACAAATGCAATTCACTCATTGTAATCGACTCATTGAATGGATTGTTAGATTACTTTAACTTTTACGGGATTGATGAGATTACCAACAATGAAAAAAAAAATATAAAGGGCTTCAAACCCCTTGCCGGGTTGAATCGTACCACTGCAAAACACGCTGGATACAAGAGTTTG
>JBBRRF010000238.1:0-3709 GCA_038200885.1 Candidatus Nitrosocosmicus sp. | reverse complement strand
TTCCTTTCACTTTGTTTATTGTGCAGGAGGGGTGACACATGTCTATTAGCTTACCATGTTCGGCTCTTTTAACAATTGTGTATTGTATATAGATCTAATCTTGGCTGTAAAAATAAACCAGATGTTTTAATTAATCCAATCTACATCCATGACTCTGTTCACTTAACGGATCTTATCTCTTTATTATGATAGTCAAACAAGATAATATTTGGAAGATCGACAGGGGTAGTTAAAATTTACCCATAACAAGTTTATCAACCTAGTATTATAGTTTTAAATTCTATCTTATCTTTGATTGCGTATTTATTTCCGTAATCAACTAATTTCCCGTCTAACTAATTTTAATATCAACATTTTGATATTGGTAAAACTATGCAGTACTTTGAAGGTGTTGTTTATTTGGTAATAGCAAGTGATTGTCACTGAATACTTGTATCTTATATAGTTTTATGAAATATAATACATCGTGACAATAGATCCAGAGTTTCCAAAAAATCACAAAGTAATAGGAAAACATTCAACTTCAGATGGGGATTATACTCATTTAGTCTGGGGACCAGGAAGAGCGGATGCAGAATCTTCCACCAACAAGGAAGTTCAAGATGCATACAAAGCCAGAGGGGAAGAATATGTTCCATTAGGTGTACACGGAACCTTTGTAGCAGTAGACTGGGATTCTTGTATTTCTGATGGAGCATGTATCGAAGCATGTCCTGTACAAGTATATCAATGGTATAGATCAGAACAAGATGTTCCAGCCATTGAAATGGCAAATGCTACAAGTGAAGGAACAGGCGATGATCAAAACAGAGAAGGTAGAAAAGACTATACTGACAAACCAGATCCTATTAGGGAAAAAGCTTGTATTTGGTGTATGGCCTGCGTAACTGTGTGCCCTACTCAATCCATCAAGGTCGATGAAGCTAATCTACCAGTTCATGAGGAAAAGTTAAAATCGTTTGGTTGAGACAATAAATAGTTATCATAGACTTATTTACCTGAATAGGAACAAAAGGATGGTTATTAGCGCGTTTATTATATGAATGAGGGTTTGGTATCCTCATTAGTTTTTTATGATTTTGTCAGAAAGTTCAAATTGTAAATTTGTTCCCTCAATAAATCTTGTTTAAAAGGAATCTGAAATCTTGTTTTAAATAATCACATATTCCACAAAATCGTCCCGTTTTTCCAATCTAACAAGACATTCCACTATGTTATCATGTTCTTCAAATACCTCATCTTCATCTTTACCGTTGTCCAGATATCATATTTAGTGCTGATATTCTGCTTTGTTGTCTAATTCATTGTTCTTCAAAACGTTGTCCAGCCCTGTTAACTTAAGCGTTAATCACATTCATGTTGTACATATTTGCAAACAGGTCAAGCCATTTTTTGACCTGATCCAGATTACACCTCTTTTTAGCGCAAGGAAAATAGTCATCAAAACATTTAGTTCTATCTTTGAAGTACTGTATTGTCCACTCAATCAGGCTTATCTCTTAGAAGAACCTCTGAAAGATTGGCTTGCTTTGTCACCCGAATTCACGTAACAATCTGGAACAGGGTTCAAAGGTAAACCCCCCAACGGATATACTCAAGGGAAAATTTATGAGTTTATCATAGATGAGACATTAATCAAGATAGGTTCAGAATTAATCTGGTTACGGGTTGCAATTGAACCAAAAAAGAGATTCTAGCGCAAAGTAATAATTCAAGGATAGATCAGAAGGATTTGACGACCACTTCCCATGTAGAAAAAAGGATTGTAGGTAAAAGTATGTAAGAATTAATTGCGCCCATTTGTAGAATATCATAATAAGGAATTAAAAATCCTTAAATGAATAAAGATATTTCAAAATATGGCAAGTTATGTAAAAAAAAGAAGAATACCATTGTTATTTTATTTTTTAAAATCAACTAACCTAACCAGAAATATAGAAAGTGACCTCATTTATTTTATTCATATGAATGTCTTATAGAATCTTTCTGCCTCTCATCTTTTTCATGTGCGACCTGATTCTTGAAACCCTCGTTCATATCGTCAAAAATTGATGCAAGATCCCAATTCTTATTTGAGGTATATACGTGACGTCTGTGAGTGGTGAAAATGTTAGCAGAAACTTCGTATCTTTTTTGATTTCCTTCAATATCTCTAACTTTTATCTTACATCGTGCTTCTTCGATTTTTGGAGATATCTTGCTTAGATGTTTTACTATATCGTGAAATTTTGATTTTACAAGTTCTGCTTCAAACGGATCATCTGGCATTCCTATAATATAAACAGGTATTTCACTCTGAGTTTGTTCGCCTAATAGGGAAACTATATCCCTATATGTAATTATTCCTAGTGGACCATCATCTGGGGATTGTACAATGACGTATGTTGAATTTGCCTTTAACAATGAATCTATTGTTGAGGTGATGGTATCATCTGGTCTTATCGTTATAACATTTTTATCTGCCAATCCAACTATTTCTTGATCAGATTTTAAACCATGCTCAGATCCTAATGATCTCCTTCCAATACTTTCAGCAGGTATCAGTGTTTGTATGATGTGATTTGAAGTTATCATTCCCCTTAACACAGTTTTTCCGTCAGGTTGTTTTTCAACAACGGGAAGGTGATCTATCGAATCTTTTCTCATTATACCTTTAGCAGTATCAAAATCGTCTGTGGGACCTATAGTTATCAACCCTGGAGTCATTATATCAGATGCGGTTATCATCTTTTGGAAATTTGTTTTTTTTCTAGAAAACGTATCATAAATATACTTTATAATCCTCTTTGATGAAATTTGTCCTACCACATCTTGATTGTTATCTTGATCTACCACTGGAAGAGATCTTAATCTTTGTAAATTCATTATTCTTGCGGCATTTCCTATATTGTCTTTTTCTGTGAGAGTTGGAACAGATTTTTCTATGGTTGATGATTTTAGTGATTCAATATTTGTTGAAGATAAAATATCTCTAATGTTTATACAAGAAATAGTTTTACCTTGCAGCTGGATAAACACTTCATGAACATTTTCTTTCAACATCATTCCAATAATTTTAGAGACTGTTACGTCTTCCTTTACTAAAACCGGATTTTCTAAAAATTCATTTATATTTTTATTATATACATCTTTTAAAGATTCATATAGGTTTCTACTAATTTCTTGTGAAATCAAATCATCTATACTTGTGTTAAAGGATGTATTATGTTTTTAAAAGTATTTAGAATTTTAATCCCTTATTATACCAATATCGTGGTGATTCGTGATCAACCCGATATAAATAATATTCTGATCCAATATTCATAATGTAGAAATTATGAAAATGATGAGTTATAGTCTTATTCATTTGTTGAAACTTGTAGCAGGAAAGTAGACAAATTGCCTGTCAATAGAAGGGAAGTTTTAGACAGGGCAAAATATATCATATTTAATGACAAAGCCAAACATAATCTGAAAATGACAAGACAATACGGCTGATGGAAAAACTTTGTGAATACCCTGAAAGTGCAGAAAAAGAAGAAGAATGTGGTAAAGGTTTACAAGATAATAATGAGGTAGGCATTAATGGTGCCTTGTTGCATGATTCGTCTATATCCCAAAATATTTAGCTAACTTCTTTCCATAGGCCATGTGAAATGGTCAGACTATAATGGCTCTTGTAAGACGTGGTGAAATACTGCTTGGTTTTGACGTTATAGACAACTGGGAT
>JBBRRF010000237.1:0-3722 GCA_038200885.1 Candidatus Nitrosocosmicus sp. | reverse complement strand
ATTTCTATTCTTCTGACACCGGCACCGTCACACATATCGCATCTGCCGCCAGGCACATTGAATGAAAATCTTCCCATCTTATAGCCTCGTTCCTTTGATAATTGTGTTCTTGAAAATAAATCTCTTATGAAGGTAAATGCATTGACGTATGTAACAGCATTAGACCGTGGCGTTCTTCCAATGGGAGATTGATCTATCCCTATAACTTTGTCAACGTTCTCTATCCCGACAATCTTATGATGCTTTCCGACCCTTGATTTAGATTTATAAAAATGATTAGTTAAATAGTTAAACAATATATCGTTTACGAGGGTAGATTTTCCAGATCCAGAAACACCTGTGACTACTGTAATTACACCTAATGGAAAAATGGGATTAATATCTTTAAGATTGTTCTCATTTGCACCAAAAACTTTGATAAATCTGTCTCCGATATGTTTGCGTTGAAGATTTTCGTTTACGACTGTTCTTCCAATTAAATAATCTGCGGTCAGGGAATCCTTATTTTCCAGTATCTTGTGTAGTTCTCCTTGTGCAACTACTTGTCCTCCGTGTATTCCTGCTCTTGGGCCAATATCAATAATCCAATCAGCACTTTTTATGACTTCCTCGTCATGTTCTACAACAATAACAGTATTTCCGATTTCTCGCAATTTGAAGAGAGTGTTTATCAGCAGGTTATTGTCTCTCTGATGTAGTCCAATAGTTGGTTCGTCCAAAACATATAGCACACCGGTTAGATTAGTTCCAATCTGGGTAGCTAATCTAATTCTTTGCGATTCTCCACCTGAAAGGGTACCTGCATTCCTATTTAAGTTCAGATAATTCAAACCCACATTTGATAGAAACTTCAGCCTGCTATTAATCTCTTTTAATATTTGTTTTGAAATTATTAAATCACTACTATTGAGAGTAATGTTACTAAAGAAATCTATAGTCATTTCTACAGGAAGGTTACAAATATCCATAATGGATTTTCCATCTATCCTTACAGAGAGTACCTCTTTTCTTAATCTTTGACCGCTACATAGTTCACATGGTTTTTCAATCATAAATTTTCTAATTTCTTCGCGCTTTGATTCTGAATCAGTCTCATTGAATATTCTTTGTAGATTGGAAATTACGCCTTCGAACTTGCCTGAGTATTCCCATGAACTCTCACTCGACCTTGATGTATAATTATATTTTATCTTTGAATTTGTTCCATTTAGTATGACATTTATTTGCTCTCCGCTCATTCTGTCGATTGGAGTGTTTAAATTAAAGCCAAATCTTTTACCCACGTCCTTTAACATAGATGTTCTAAAACTTGCAAAATGGCCGGCTGACCATGGTTTTATCGCACCATCTAAAATAGTTTTGGTCTTGTCGGGTATGATCAAATCAACATCAAACTCTGTTTCAACGCCTAATCCGTGACAACTTGGGCATGCTCCAAATGGGGAATTGAACGAGAAAAATCTAGGTTCCATTTCTCCAATACTTATGTTACAGATAGGGCATGAATTTTTTTGGGAAAATAAATATTCCTTGCCCTCAATTAAAACCATGACGATGCCGCCACCTTTATCAATTGCATTTTGTACTGCCTCAAAAACTCTGTCTTTTTCTTCCAATATTTTGTTAATTAATATTCTGTCGATAACAATCTCAATTGAATGTCTTAAATGTTTCTCCTTTGCTGAAATGATATCAAGTCGTTTAATATCTACAATATCTATTATTTACTTATCAACTCTGATTCGAGAATAACCATGTTACTTTAGAGATTCCATGGTCTTCTCATACGTCCCTTTTTTTTCTCTAATAACGGGAGCCAAAACTAATAACATTCCTTCATGTATATTACTATTAGTTAAATCAAGAATTGAGCTAACTATTGACTCTAAGGATTGGTAGGATATTTCTGTTCCGCATTTGGGACAATATGGGATACCAATTTTTGAAAACAACAATCTAAGGTAGTCATAGATCTCAGTAATTGTTCCTACGGTCGAGCGTGGATTCTTGTTGGTTGTTTTCTGTTGGATCGCTATTGCTGGTGACAGCCCATCGATCACATCTACATCAGGTTTATCCATGATTTGCAAGAACTGTCTTGCATAAGCCGAAAGCGATTCTACATATCTCCGCTGTCCCTCAGCGAAAATTGTATCAAATGCTAAGGTAGATTTCCCAGAACCGGATAAACCTGTAATTACTACTAATTTATTCTTTGGAATTTCTAAGTTGAGATTTTTTAGATTGTGTTGTTTTGCTCCTTTAATTATTATTTTATTTTCCATTTTACATTAACTAGATGTCAGTTTTAGCAGAATTTCATTTACCTTTTTGAGACGCTGTCTGTGTTCAATTGCTTTTTCAAACTCCAATTCCTCAGCAAATTTGTTCATCTGAGTCTCTATTTTGGTTGATAACTCTATTAAATCATTTCTTGTCATTGTTTTCAAATTAACTTCCAAGTTTGAGATATTTGAATTCTTTTGAGGTATCGGTTTTATGATACTTTTAGGTTCGATCTTATTTTCTAGGTTAAATTCGATCTGCTTTTTTCGCCTTCTATTAGTTTCTATTACTGCTTCCTTTATGGATTTGGTCACCGAATTTGAATACAAAATTACCTTCCCATCAATATTCCTAGCAGCCCTTCCAAAGGTTTGAATAAGACTAGTATAATTTCTTAAGAACCCTTCCTTGTCAGCGTCCAAAATAGCCACAAGCGAAACTTCAGGCAAGTCTAGCCCTTCTCTCAATAGATTTATACCAACCAATACATCAAACTCTCCTATCCTAAGTTGCCTCAGTAATTCAGTTCGTTCCAGACCACTAATTTCTGAATGGATATATCTTACCTTTATCCCGTTTCTAGACAGATAGTCTGCCATGTCTTCGGCCATCTTCTTTGTCAATGTCGTTACTAATGTTCTCTGCTTCTTAGAAACTCTTTCTCGAATCTGGTGGATTAGATCTGGAATCTGGCCTTCGGTTTTTTTTATTTCTATTTGGGGATCGACTAGTCCTGTAGGTCTTACTAATTGCTCAACAAGATTATCATGATTATTTATCTCATATTTTCCGGGTGTTGCGGATACAAATATTACATTGTTGAGATATTTTTCAAACTCTTCAAACTTTAGAGGTCGGTTATCAAATGCACTGGGTAATCGGAACCCGTAATCTATCAATGTTTTTTTCCTTGAATGATCTCCTTTGTACATTCCCATGGTCTGGGGTAAAGTTACATGCGATTCATCTATGACTAACAGAAAATCTTTATCAAAAAAATCTAAAAGGCAATAAGCCGGTTGACCTCTTTTTCTACCATCAAAATGTCTCGAGTAATTCTCTATTCCGCTGCAATATCCTAATTCCGATAGCATTTCGAGATCATAATTTGTCCTAGACAGTAATCTTTGCCTTTCAAGTTCGGTGGGCAAATTGGGGTACCATTCTTCTAATTCTTTCTTTATTGATACCAGCGCCCTTTTCTGACTATTTTCATCCACGATGTAGTGTTTGGCCGGAAAAATGATTATTGAATCTAGTTCTTTTTTTATCTCTCTAGTTATCTTATTAATCACCGTAATTTTTTCAATATTTTGTCCGAAAAGATTAATCCTTATTATATCCTCAGAATATCCTGGAATTATATCTATGATATCTCCTCTGGTACTAAAGGACCCGCTTGTCAAATCTATGTCATTTCTTTCATATCTTATTTT
>JBBRRF010000236.1:0-3730 GCA_038200885.1 Candidatus Nitrosocosmicus sp. | reverse complement strand
CGTTGACCTTCCACAATGGCTGACTTATGGCTTTTCCATCCTCTCTGCACTTTAACCCTTTCCCTTAGCGTACCGTTGAGCCTTTCCACGCTCTTATTATTTGCATGAGGCTTATTGATACCACATTTAGATACCTGTTCTACCTTATCTCCTAATGTTTGCTTAATCCCTTCCCTGTAATCTCTCAATGCAACAGTGTAAACGGTTTGAGGCTTGCTGCCATGACTGTTCTTGATGGCTTCATTAAATGCTTGTACTGCTCCATTGATGTCTCGCTTTTCGGATAGTTTGGAAGCAATCAAAAACCTTGATTCTCTGTCCATCACATTCCAGAGGTAAGCAATACCTGTTTGACCCTTATTCATGTCACCACCTTTCATCTTTACAAACAGTTCGTCAACATGCCATTGATTGGACAGTTGAGGAATTAGGCTATTGACCTGTTCCGAAATCCTAGGGATATACTTTTGAATCCATGAATAGACAGTTGAAAAGCTCAAATCAAGTTCAAAGTGGTCGTTCGGGTTTCTAGCAACCTTCCTTAGTGAAAGTCCTGAGAAGTATAGGTCTAGTGCAAAGGTAACAATTTCTGGATCAAAATTCAATCCCTTTAACAATAATGGTTCCTTGAATTTGTGCTGACAGTCCTTGCACTTGTAAACCTGTTTCTCCTTGTACAAACCATATTTCATGACACGGATAGAACCGCAGTGATCGCACTTGATAGCATCCTCTGCAAAGATTTGGGGTTTTGGTTGCTGTTCTAACCATAGTTTAACAGCATAGATATGCTTACAGCATTCAATCTTTCGGTATTCAAAGTCTGGACAGCTACAAACCCAAATACATTCTAACAATTCAACTGTATACTGTTTGTTAGCAAAGGTTTGTGACTTTACTGTAAAAGTGCCATCTTCATTAGTGATAATACTACCTTCTTGAAGAATTAACAATCCATTGGTTTTTCTGAAATTTGTTTGGTTGCTCATAACCTTATACCCTTCTATACATATATACATAGATACTAATAAGGTTTGCTGTTTAGAAGGCAATATAGTTAAATACTTAGAAGGGATTAATCAATATATGACCGAAATAAAAAAGGTAAAAACCACCATAGATATTCCAGAAGACTTATGGCGGAAATTCAGTATCAGAGTAATTGAAAAACATGGTGGTCGAAAGAAGAACGATGTAATTCAAGATTTGTTGGAAAAATATTTGGAGGATGATGAATAGATGGATAGAAGATTCCAAATTCTAAAAAAATATCATAATGCAATATTGTTGGGAAAGATGAAAGTCGATAATCTATTACCAAATAGAGCAGACTTCTTACGAGATTTAGAAAGTTGGAGCTGGATGAATGAAGATGGTGATACATCACCTGAATTCAACAAATTAACTGCAAAATTATATTCCACAATTTACACCTTTAGTAGTTATTCTAATCTTGTATATTTTCAAGGGGTAATTGAAGATATAGAATTAGAAGAAAGAGTAACAAAGTTAGAAGGTGAAGTAAAAACTCTTAGAAAAGACATGGCTCAGTTATTGAAGAAGTTTGACGAATTAAGAAACGAGATAGTAATTTCTGATAAAGTCAAAGGTAATGGTTTTGGTCAATATCATTAGATGTTATAAATGCAAATCCAATGTAATAGAAGAAGAACTGGATATTCATTCATGTAAAGATAGTGAATGGTTGGATTACAGATTTAATGAAGACTATACTATTTTATGGATTTTTAATGGAAAGAAATGGTTTCCTAGAAAATGGTCATGGGATATTTCACCACCCAAAACTAAACACCCATTTTCAACACCCGATGATGAAACAGAACCCATAATTACTAAATAAAATCATACTTGCATAAAAAGTTTATAATTTATCCTATTCTATTATAAAAAATTTACATACTTTTAGATATATTGACCGTTTTTAAGGCTCTGTTCACTTAACGGTTTCTCTCCTTGTTGTGAAAATCTACAAATTGATTCAACCAATTGATTATGTGATTTAGATTACAATTCTTCATTTTGCATGGAAAGTAGTCATCGAAACTTTCAGTCCTATCCTTGATATACTGCATCGTCCTTTCTATGATACTTTTCTCAATAGAAGAATGAATGTGGTGATCAAGGTTCAAGAACCTGCAGGCTTGAGGATACCATGTACCTCTGTTTGTAGATACTGGATGTTTTTCGTGAATCCTGACTAGACCGGAAATGAATCTCTCTGCTATGAGCATGTTTATTTCCTTAGATATGTTTAGTGCGAGAATTTGTCTGTTTTTGGTTCTATGGCTACCCAAAGCCAGATATATTGAGAACCAACTTTTATCAGTGTTTCATCTATAATGTATTCTGCGATCCTTTTTCTCTTTGATGATATTTTTTTGGGATGATACTTTTGAATCCAGTTCCATCTTTTAGCTAATAAAACATGATTTCGTTTGATAAAACAAGATAGTCTTTCTGAGGTTTGTCTTAAGGATAAGCCTGAAAAGTACAAATACAGACCATAGCATACATATTTTGAAGGTGTTTTGTTTCTGGTAATCATAAAGGAGATAAAGCATCTTCAAGCTATAAGATTTCGTTAAATGAACAGAGCCTAATACCATTGTTATTTGTTTATAAGACACTGTAAAAGGGGGCGCCCCATTTTTTTTCTAATTTGTAATAAGATTATTGAATATTTCGAAAATAAAAAAAGGAAATTATGGACAATCAACGGCGGACTGATTCGATAATCTCATACAATCCTCTTGTACATTTATTTTTTCACTGTTAGCTGCAGTAATGTTTGGATCACTTATGTTGGTATCATTTGCAAGAATGGCATCATTACTACCCTCAATACCTTCAAATCCTTCAATTGTCTCGGGGCCGGTTAAGTTCAATGGAGCATAATAATCTTCAGAATTATTTGTAGTTCCTACTTCACCTGGAGTTCCAGTTAGTATTTGGGCTACTGCTATACCAGAAAGTGGTCCTGCGAATGCGGTTGCAAGAAGGACAAAAATAGTCGGCACCATTACAATCATTAATGTGTTATATGAAAGATTCATTACATTTGTTAATAAGGAGTCAAATTAAAACATTTTGTCCCATTAATGCTTCCATAGGAGTCAAATTAAACTTGAATCTTCAACCGTTGAATGTGGTTCCATGCACTATCTCCAGGAGAAGCTAACGCTTGAATTGAAAGTGGAGGCGAAGTTAGAGGGGTACTCCCCTCTCTGTCCTTTACCAGTATTGAATATCTCATTCAGGCTACTTGATGAGCCTCCAGGTTGTGGTCCCCCACCAATTACATAGATCATATTGTCAATTGCAATTGCCACCAATCCATGACGTGCTGTTGGCATACTAATCTCAGAGGTCCACGTATAAGATACCACATCAAACTTTTCATTGTTGCTAAATGTGCCCGTTGATTGTTCTCCTCCAAAGACATAAATTGCCTCATTTACGGCTATTGCAGCAGAAGATAAGCCACCTCTTTCTGAAGGCATTGGTTCCAGTATAGTCCACATATCAGTTACTGGATCATAGACCTCATTGGCATCAACGTTGGAAGCCATTCCATTGGTTCTTCCACCTATAACGTATAGTTTATCCTCAATGACTGCCGAGGTTAGATGTTCTCTTGCTGTTGGCATAGGCGCTTTTTCTGTCCACTGGTCTAGAGATGGATTGTATACCAAAGTACTTGTCAATGTAT
>JBBRRF010000235.1:0-3750 GCA_038200885.1 Candidatus Nitrosocosmicus sp. | reverse complement strand
TTTTCTTAATGCTGTTGAGGAATGCTGGAGACAGGGTAAATACAACATATTGCCAAATTACTACTCTAGTTTATCACAGGTTAAACAAGCAATATCTGGCTACTATAGAAAAAGGAGGTTCAACTTGGACATTAAAAAGTATCTGTTTAGATCTACGAACTAATGTATGTTAGTATAGTATGTCAATAGCCCTCTTTCTTTCAGACCATCTACTAACTACCTTCCTAGAACAATCATCTAAACAACTGATGAAGTAATTCTTTACATCCGAATTACACAGATAGAATGGGCCAAGGATATCCATTTGTACCATATCATTTGGATTTTTCATAGCAAACCGCTTGTAGATCTTGATTATCTTGGACTGACATTTGAGGATGTTAAGGACATATCTCTTTAGCATCTTGTATGTGGTTCTGGTGCTTATCGACAATCCAACGGTTCTCTTTAGTCTAAACCTGATCCTATTGCAGCCAAATCGCTTGGTTATCCTAAGATCAAGTATAGTCTCCTCTACTTCTGGTGTTACCCTCATGTACTTGATATTACGAGGTCTCCTAGATAGATCTGATAGTCCATCTATCCCATTATGACTGTACCTTTTCTTCTACTTGTAGTAACTTTTTCTGGATGTACCGTATCTCTTGCAAATATTAGATACGGTATCCCCAGTCCATTCTTTTTCATGTATTAAATTAAACCTATTTTTGATTTCTATATGGATTCACTTCCTGACAACAACAGAAGTGTAACCCATGTGTGTAAGCTAAAATGTCACCTATGTCTGGACATACAACACCTAAGAATCATAAATATTTAGCATATCTTTCTTTCTACTTTGTTGGTGGACGTTTTCCTTCCTCCTCCTCCATTATTTCTTCCAAATATCTAGAATGAATATCACCATCATCATATACTTGTCCGACTTTTAAATAAGTTAAATTATTATCACTTGATTGTTTTTGTAATGTGGCCATTATGTCCATACGCACTCTGGATATAGTCGGTAATAGTTGAGTTACCTCAAATGGTATATCATCATTTTCTGAGTCATTACTCTTATAAAAATTTAGTGTATAGGTTCTAGATTCAATTTTACCTATTTCAAATGCTTTTGCTTCAAAGTCTATATTCTTATCTTCTTGTTCCTTTAATGTGGATCTTATGACATCATATTTGGAATCAATAAATGTCGTCAATCTTTGTCTATCATTTCCTGAAAAACTTTCTCCTAATTGTGATAAAGTTTCAATGAAAGATTGGTCTAATCTTATTATCATAAGTTATCATCTCATAGAAAATATAAATACTTGCTTTAGGCTTATTGCATATTTTGATAAACTTGATAAAATTTGAAAGCATTATTGATAATTGCTATTAACTGTTATTAATGGGGATTTTTACAGATAACGCTCTAACCTCAGGCTCGTCGTAACTGCAGGCGTAGGTTCAGATCATATAGATTTGGCTGCAGCAGCCGGATGTAAAATAACTGCTGCAGAAATCACAGGTAATAATGTAATAAGTTTAGATGAATAGGTTATAATGCATATCTTGGCTCTAGTAAGAAATTACCTACTCTCTTATAAACAGAATATAGAAGAGAGATGGGATAAAAAAGATGTTAACGTAATTACATCATCATTCACTTGCACCGTTATATTTATTAATTGAAGATGTTTGAAATTTTTCGTCTACATCACTTTTTTTTACTTTAAGATTTATTTCGTTATTGATTATGCTGGCAATTTCTAGTTTAGGAATTTCATATTTTGTCTCTATATTTTTCTCTTCAGATTTTACTATAAATGATTCTCCAAATGCTATTTCCACCTTGCCAATTTTTGAACCATCCGATGAATATACTATCTTGTAATTTATCCTGTCATTACTATGAATCTTACCTTCGTAGGGATATTCAGACATATTATTATACAATAGTTTTTGTAGCAGATAAGGATTTAATAAATAAATAAATTACACTAATGCGTTTTCTGTTCTTTATTCACTTGTCATACGTTTTATTATTTGGAAAGTAGTCGTTGGCAGTTCAGATGAATAAAAACACCGCCAGTTATAAAGAATTGAACCTTTACCATGCTATAGAATAAATTTTGTAGTCAATCTGGTAATGGTAACGTTTGTTTTCCTATTATGTTACTACTGTTATCGTAGCCCAAGGGCGTCTTTCAAATCAATCTCATGATCTTGTTCTTGAGCAATAATTCCTCTTAATACTTCTGATAAAGCATATTCACCTGCTTGCTCTGCCTGTCTGATCCTCTCTCTATAGTTTTTGATCGTTTCCTGTTCTGCTCTGAGATCAATTTCGAGCATTTCTTTTGAATTTTCCGAATTTTCAGCTTCTTCACCCTTCATTGTGGGAATTCCACCCAAATAATCAATTTGTTTTGCAACCTTCAATGCATGATCTAATTCGTCAGACGCATGCTTTTCTAATTGCTGTGCAATGTTTCCATATTCGGCACCCTTTAGGGTAGAACTAAAGACCACATACTGAATAATTGCTTTGTATTCTCTAGCTAGATCTTCATTAAGACCTCTAATTATTTCTTCTTTGATTGAAGACGATAGTCCTTCAGCATCCGCTGGTTCAGATAATCCTGACATGCCCTAAAGCCTATTTGGAACTATTTAAGTTTTCATATACTGAGTATAAGATAGCTTATCCCAAAGGACTATACTGGTAGGAGTTCAAAGAAAAGGTTGATTTAAAAGATATTAAAAATTCCATTAGAATATCAGTTGGTCGGACTGAAGGAACATGGGAAAGAGATAGAAAATATATATGGTGAGATTAAGTCGTTTCTTAAACCGATTCCTATCGTAAAAGAAGCTTGCACCTAATGGAATATTAGTAGCAGTAGTAATGATGGGTGATAGAAGCCCTGTGACACAAAAAAATTGGAACATTCTCCGCAACCTTATCACTTGCACTGAAATATATACTAACAATATGATAGAATAATGATATATTGAATTATACTGTACCCTAACTATTAATTTATATCTCATTCTACCTGATCCCATGCTAAAAAGAGACATTTTAAAAATTAAACGTTTTTTTCTATCTCAGGAAATAAGGATTTTGTTTTTAATATCTACAGTAGCACTGGGTATAACTTTGACAGCAACTGCATTTTCAGGTATAGCCAGTGCTCAGGAGAATAACACAACATCAATGCAATCTCAAGGAATCCAAAATCCAGCAGCAAATAAGTTAAGTCTCTAAGTATTCATCAACATCCCGTATTCCTCTACTGTTTTTATAGAAATGAATTTAGCTTTGTAATTCATCTTATATTGTGTGCCATACTATCCACTCAGACTAGAACTATCCAAGGAACAGAAAAGAGAACTTCTTTTGTTCATGAGACGTACACGTGATAAGGAAGAGTACAGAAGAGCGTATGCTGTTAAACAAAAAATAGAGGGAGTACCATACAGAAACATAGCCAAAGACATTGGTGTCAACTATCGTAATGTGTATGACTGGATTGATAATTACAGAAAGCATGGTCTTAATGGCATAAGAAACAAGAGAAAAAATGGTGGTAGAAGAGCGGTCCTAACAACTGCAAAAAATAAGGAGATGATAAAAGACATTGTACTTAACCAGTCACCCACAACGTTTGGGTATCTAAAAAACACATGGAGTATAAGGCTCCTATCTACATATCTTTCCTCACTTTTAGGAATGAATGTCAGTCGTTCGCAGACGTGGAGGAT
>JBBRRF010000234.1:0-3778 GCA_038200885.1 Candidatus Nitrosocosmicus sp. | reverse complement strand
ATAACTATCTTGGGTTGGTACAGTTCTCTTGTTGCATAATCATCTATAGAAAGTTAATTTTAGGATAGGCTCTTAATTTCTGTATGGGAGCTTTAGACAATTCTGATTCTTCAACTAAGTGAATTATTTTTGCATATGTAGTGTCTGATGATAGTTTTTGACATTTGATTTCTAATTTATTTGTTAGATTAGTAGTACCTGCATAAACGATGTCTCCTACTGTTTTTTCAATAGGCATGCTCTCCCCTGTAATAGATGATTGGTCAATAGTTGAAAACCCTTTTATAATGTTACCGTCGATCGGTATAGTATCACCTTCTCTCACAAGAACTATGTCACCAATTTTTAAACTTTCTACCAACACTTCTTGTGTCTCTTCTAATGTTATTATCGATTCATCTATCCTCCTATCATTTTTCTCTTTTAATATTCTGGCTTTCTTTGGTGCCTGTTTGTACAATATCTCGATATTTCTACGTCCTCGTTCTACTATGTAACTTTCAATAAATTCAGATAATAAAGCAAAAAGTGTAATCACTATAGCTGGAAGAAATTGTAATAAGAATAAAGATGCAACGATTGCTATTACCATGGATAATTCCATATTTATCCGTCCCTTTCTTAAAGCAGAAAGGGATTCTTTAAATATCGGATAACCGACAATAACTACGGTAATTATTGTTATTGTATTTGATAACCATGTGAAAGGTAATACATGTAACCATGAAATGAAAATTGTGACAAATGTTATTACAACGAGTCTGACTACTTCTATTTTTTTATCTGGTTCTTCTACAGGTTGGTTTATCCTCTCGACAGATTGAGGAATATATTCACAACTACCTGACATCCGTTATATCCATAGGGGGGGCATAGGATATAAATTTATCTTTATCTGTGTAGGCTTTAGGTTACTATTTGTAATATCATTCTCAAATAATGACAATATAAGCTATATATAAATGAGGCTGGGTCATAATTCATTTTGATAATTTCATCCAATTACAATCACAAATCTAATCAGATTAACAGCCTATCATATATTTGATCATCCTTCTTGGATTATCATTCTTTAGTACCTTACAGTTGTAATAAACAAGCATCTGGTACAGCAACACGGATAACAGTACGATACCACATACCTTATCATATCCTATTACCGGTACCGGGTCAATTCTAAAAACTGATTTGATATGTTGTATCAATGGTTCTACTGATATCCGCCTCTTTGAATAAATCATCTGACCCAGAGCCGATTCATAGAAATCCACGAGTTTCAGCCTTTCTTCTGGAGTATTTTTGTATCTCCGGACAGGACAAACAAGTTGAAATCCCATCTTGAGGCTTGATTGATACAGATCATCGTCATCATAACCCGGGTCTGCTACTATGAAATGTATTTGCTTCATGATATCAGTAGTTAGACCTGATAGGGATGATGATATCGCGTCTGTATAAACTTGATTATCTGGCAAGTTAGCAGTAGTAACATCTGCAGCCAGAGGTACAATGACAGAAGAAGGATAAGTACTACATATCATATGCTGCTTGTATCCAAATATCTACTCTTTGGTATGACTGTATCCCCACCTTGCATCAGTATCAATACTTGGACATGGAACTACTCCCTCTTTCATCGAGATGATGCATGCCAAACCTTACCTTTTGATTTTAAAAGTGCGCTGTCTGTTGCAACCACGCATGGTTTGACCAATCCTTCAAATACAAACAGGTTTCCCATAGTTGCTATCCTTTCCTTAATATCATTAGATATGGTCTTTAACCGCCTATCAAAGGTCCGTCTGCTTGGTGGGAAATGTGATACAGATAAACCACAGGCTTTCGTTATTCTTTGATTATACGGCAGATCCAAGGATAGGAAGTGATGTAGTGACCTGTTTGAGTCTAATCTGAACCAAATACGAACGATAAAGCATCGTAGAATGATGTTGGGAGAATATACATAAGGTCTACCTCTTTTATGACGACGGTTGATGCACTTCGATGACCAATCTATCAGTCCGATAAAATACAAAACGCTAATTAGGATTGATGAGGAACTGTATTTGGCTGGTCTCGTGGAAAGTATCTGTTTCAATCAAAATATGATACTCTATGAGACCAGCTATATTTGTTGGGAATTATGACCCAGCCTCATATAAATAAGAAGTCTATTGTGGTTCGTTAGATAAGAAGAAAAATTGTTGAATACTATAATTTCAATCGTATTAATAGCGGTAATAATTGTAAGTGTAAATAATATTTATAACGCATTTGCACAAAGTAATAGCAGCATCGGTACCCTCCCTAATTTCGATGCTCAAACAATTTATGAACAAAAATCAGCAGTGTTAGGAAATGATATAAAGAACTTTGTTATTTTGATTCCAAATGAAGGCCATGAATCTACTAATCAACCTAAAAACCAATATCCTATAGCTAATCAACCATATATTCCTCAAACTATTACGGTTAATCAGGGTACATCAATAACTTGGCTCAATGGAGATGTAGACCATGACCATACGGTTAAATTCAGGACTCCTAATCCTCAGAATCTTGAGAGTACGGATAGTTTTGCACCATCCGAATTTACCACTGCAAACTTTAACCAAACAGGACAATATTCATACTATGAAGATAATGTAAATAGTGACGATACAGCATTTGTAATGGAAGGCACCATCAATGTAGTAGATTCCAATGAGAACACTCCATTTAGTAATGGCAACAACAATTCTCAGACAATAAATACAGCAGGTATATTGATGGTTCCTTCAAAAGATTCGCAAAGTATTAGTTCCACTCTAGAAAGTGAGGGTGTATCAATATTGAGTGATTACACATTCACAGATTTAAGGGGTGGACAAAAGGGAACTGGACCGACACAGACAATTCTGGTTTGGGGTAGTCAAAATGATGATATCGACCAAGCTTTGTCACCTGTTATAGGAGTTTTAAATGGTTTACCATACAGCTAAAATTAGAACAATTTAGATGAATTAATAAGGTAGAAAATGAGTCCGCATCAAAGATACGAACAGAGTCCCAGTTTCAATAGAAAATGCAGATATTTAATACCATATTTTAATTTGATTTAATGGAAGATACCAGTAGAGTGTGACTGGTTCCTCATATTCCTCCATTATTTAGAGCATCTAAAAATTTTCATTTGCGGTCCAATCTTGTATTTCATTTTCTAAAAAAAATCTACTTCAAAGCCGTTTATATTTTAAATTTCTTCTTCTGCTTTAATACAATTATCATAGAATTGGTCATGATAATTTCTAATAAAAAAGGGTTCAATCCATTGGGTATTGACATCCTGTTAAAAATCTATAGATGGTGATATTCCAACTACCATGATAATAATGTTACCGACATAGATATAATAAATATTTTGTTATTTAATTTAGAAAACAATGCGTTTAATCTATGTGCGGGTGTAAAAAATAAATTTATTTCTTAAGAAATATTTCAGACAACCTCTAAAATAAAATCTACAGTTATGACTCTTCCTTTAAGTTGAAATTGTCCCCATACTTTGTATAAACCAACATTGCTAAATCTAGTTTTAAAAGAGACTTCTGGACCACCTTTCCAATCTGATTGCACTTCCTCGAATGGGTGTACATGTAAGAAATCTTGAATATTATTGCTGATAATGACGCTATGGCCGCCGGCTCCCATCAATGGTTCTAAATCTATAATAGATTTACAGTATTGGTCCGATATCCTAAATTTTATGTCTATTTCTTTATCAATTTCAATTTTATTT
>JBBRRF010000233.1:0-3789 GCA_038200885.1 Candidatus Nitrosocosmicus sp. | reverse complement strand
TATTTCCTTAGTTTTTGTATTTTCACCTTCAACACCTACAATAAAATTATTCTCAACTGTTAGTTGTCTAATCATGATATTGCTAGCTATTTCAACGCCCATTTTGGTCGCCTCCATAACTTGCTTTTGAGGTAACCGTTTTCTGTTTAAAATATATCCCTCTCCATCAAATGACACCCGAGTTTCATGATCCGGTGAAAAAGCTAAAACCCCCTTTACTGGATGTTCGATTTCTGGGTAACCCCATGATATTTTGATTCTATCGGTCATGTAATCAACAGTGTTTTTGCCAACTGCATCACCACAAATCCAACCCGAAAGGGTCTTCCTTCCTTGAATGTCGATAGAGTTCCTATCTAGTACTAAAACCTTCATTCTTTGTTTAGAATAATAAGCTGCAGACGAGGCTACTATTAGTCCAGCTAACCCTCCACCTGCTACTATGATGTCATAATCTGTTTTTGACAGGCTCATCTTTTCCTGATATTAGGTACAGGAAAGGATAATTAAAGGTATGTCGTTAATATTCACGCATAAATATTATCCTTGTATTTTAAAAAAGCAGGGAATGAGCAAGGGAGGAGGATTATAAAACAAAATTGATACTAAATGAACATAAAAATGGACAGGAGTTGAATGAAACCTCAAACACTTCAACTGTGAGAATACCCATCAAGATAGATGAAAGCCACAGGGCATATGTAAACTTTATTTCTTCGCTGAAATCATCCATTACAAAAAAGGCTTATGTCATCAGGTTAAAAAATTACTTAAAATCACCCGAAATATCATTTTCTACCTTTGATGAACTCCTAAGCAGAAATGTCAGAGAAATAGAACAGGGAATAATAGATCTTTTAGTAGAAATGAGATACAAAAAAAATCTCTCTTTTAGTGCTCAAAACCTATTCCTATGTGCTCTAACACACTTTTTCTCAATAAATGACGTAACAATAAATCGTAAAAAGATTAAAAAATTTATGAGCGAAGCAGAAAACAAGTACGAATACAGATCCTATACCGTTATAGAAATTGATTCTTTATTGAGTATATCAGATGAAAGAGAAAAGGCAATTATACTGTTGCTAGCATCTACAGGAATGAGAGTGGGAGCTGTCCATCCTTTACGCCTCAGGGATCTCAAAAAATGGATAATTGATGACCAAGGAACATATGTGTATCAAATACAGGTTTATTCGTCATCATCTAAGTATAGATACTATACTTTTTGTACCCCTGAATGTGCAAGCGCAATTGACAACTACCTAGAACTTCGACAGCGGTACCGAGAAGAGTTGAAAAAGACAGAGTTTGGATGGGGACCGTCCAATGCCTATTTAATAGTCAGAGCCTTTAACAGACGATCCATTAACCACATACCACTTCCGATAACATATAGATCCACCATAACTAGTAATATAATGATGCCTAAACTTATCTCGCTGAATTTGAGGCCAACAAATGTACACAAGAAAAACTCGGTAAACTTTGAAAAAAATGCAAGTGAAAACCTACATCCATGTCATTCCTTCCGTATTTTTGCCATCACACAAATGCAAAGAGCTCGAGTAGATAAAACCATAAGAGAAATGTTGGTCGGCCATAACATTGGCTTAGATGCCTTTTATTATAAGCCATCAGAAGAAGAGATACTCAAAGAGTATGAAAAGGCTATTGATAACCTTTCCATAAGCAATAAGTTCAGATCAAAATCATTTGAAGAAGGAGGACCAAACAATGATCTAGAGGTGAAAAAAATGAGGGAAAAGTATGATACTGACTTAAATTCAATCAAAAAAGAAATGAATAGGAAATTCTCCCAGATTTTTATGCTTATTCAACAAAATCCTCAACTAGTAAATATCAAACCAGAAATATTAGGTATCAAAATATGATATAACTAACGAGTGTTAGATATTATCAGTTAATATATAACAAGTATTCTTTTTATTAGGTTCACTATCATTTTTGCATTTTTTGCACGGAAATGTATATGACTTATCTTTTTCACCATAATTTCTTTCAACAAACTCTTTTGTGTCTACTAATACTGCAGACTCTTTATTACATTTTTTGCACCTAACTTGAATGACGATTTTATCTTTTTTGTCTACTGACTGTAGTCTTTCTAACTCAAATTCATAGGTATTAAATTTCTTATAATAAAATTGTTCGATACTAATCTTTAGTTCCAATTGCAAAAGGGACTTTAAAATAGCGTTAAGATTATTGTATATACCTAGAATAACATCTTTATGTTTCAAAAGAACCTTCACAAGATCCTTATAGAAACGATATTGTACAAAATTAGTTGAACCAGTAAATAATATCCCATTATATAACCAGGGGAAAAAAATAAAAGAAATATCTACTCGTATGCTAGGTGCAGAAAATAAACAACAAAATGTAAAAAAATCTTTAAAATCTGCTAAACTGTACAATCTATCTACAATCCTAGTGAAATAGATATATTCTCTAGAACGAGAAAGCCCAGCTAATTTATTTACATGATTATTGATATAGTCTTTGTGTTTTTGTATTATTGAACCGTATTTAGATAACTCTATATTTTTGAAGAATTGAAGTGCACCATAGAATAAAAAAGGGGTAAATTGATATAATGGTGTCAGCTCATCATTTCTCTCAGCTTTTACCCTATCTACAATCATAAGTATGGACTCCTCAACCAAATAATCTACTCTCTTTTGTATGTATGTCCTTTTTTTAATTACCTTAATTGCTTTAGTTATTTTTTGGGAAGAAAATTCATTTATTAAATCTTCATTGTTATCCAATAACCAATTTATGAGTTCTGTGAGTTTAAAAGTATCCTGGCTTTTTTTAATAAAACCATATTTGAAAATATCATAAATTATTCTATCTTCTTTAGAATCCCTAATTTCATCTATCACAATCTTGAATATAGTATCTAAATTTTGCATACTATCTGATAGTAATTACTATCATATAAAAACTACTATAAAGGAAACTGCAGGATTAATAGACATGCAAGAAAACAAAATATCCGTTGGTATATCCCTACCAACAGAATTTCTAAAACAAATAGATGAAGAAAGAGGGGATATTCCTAGAAGCAGATATATTACAAAGTTATTGAAAACACTTTACCCTATAAATAAAAGTTCACTTGTCAGTGAAATATCGTCAAATGAACCAAAGGATTTTTAAAGATGCTGACAAGTTCATCCTCAGAAGCACCATGTAATACAACAAATTCAAAAGATAAAAACCCTTGTGATGCGTTTGGATGTTTCAAGAAAGCAGAATTAACGATCCTTGTTTCGGCCGGAAAGTATGGAAATCTTATGTTCCTAATTTGTAGAGATTGTCTAAAACGTTTTCAAAACGGTGTTATAGATGTCAAGCCCTTATGATAAAATAGATAAAACGATTAGAGATCACATACTTTCCCAGGTCATAGAAATAATAACTAGTGACTTTCACGGCATCATCAGGATATCAAAAGAATCCATTAGCAATTTAGGGTATTCTGATCCTATAGAAGTATATGAGAAATGGCTCTATCCAATATATCTCGAAGCTGAAAAGATCACTGGTATAGACATTGATGAGATAAAGTATCGCTTACATGACAAAGTGAAAATTATTTGAAAAATAGCAATGTCAATCATGTCCAACATTTATACATATTCTGATTATTGGTTTCATAATGTGGGAGTTAATCTAATCCCTAATAACTCAGTAACCAAAACCCCTACGCCTTCGGAAGTCCGAAAGCGGTGCAGAGTCGTGTAACGGATACTGGGC
>JBBRRF010000232.1:0-3795 GCA_038200885.1 Candidatus Nitrosocosmicus sp. | reverse complement strand
GGCTAAGAAAATACGACAGAATATCAGATATAGTATCTGGATTGGTAAATTATAGAATAATGAATATCTGTTAGTTATAGAAATCGATAATGGCCAAAAGACCATGCTAACCTGTGCTAATTACGCAAGAGATCTATTGTTTATTTTTTACAGGTCATCAACCAACAAAGGACTAGCGGATTTCAAATCCATGATGTATATGGCACATTTACTTTTTTTAGTGTTTGAATACAAAAAGTTCGAATATTTGTTAATAAGTCAGAACAGAATGAGTTATTGATCTATTTCATCGGACATCAATTTGATATCATGTCTTAGATGCACCCCCTCAAATATCAAAAAGATAATGGTACAAAAGCAATGAAATGAAATTGAGCATATACATTCTGAGTTAACCCTCATTAAAAGTTAAATAATGGTTTAGAATTGGAAACCTCATGGAAAAATCAGTGATAATTGTATTACTTATTATACTTCCAACTATGGTGTTACCTGTTAACTCCTTGTTTGCAACCAAAGGAAATGAGAGTTTTGTAAATCAAGATATGGTTAATGTGAATTTTAATACTTCTGGTTTAGTCTACGATTTGAATTCAAAACCATTTAATATTTCCTATGCTGACTGGACTGAAAAATGGTGGCAATGGACATATTCCATCCCTTGGAACAAGAATCCATCTTATGATGACACTGGAGAGTACTGTGACGAAAATCAACATGGATCAGTATGGTTTTTGACTCTTGCATTTGAACATCCAGTTGAACACACTTGTAATATACCTCAGAATACTGCGTTGTTAATTACACTATTAAATTCTGAATGTTCGTATGCTGAGTTTAAACAACTGAAAACAGAAGATGAACTAAGAGAATGCGCCAAGAAAATGCAAGATTTTGTTACCGGAGCAGAAGCATCCATAAATAATATCACTATACCCAATGTAGAAAAGTACCGTTTTCAAACAGATTTATTTAACTTTACATTGCCTCAAGATAACATATTAAATTTAACGGCTCAGACAACACAAGCTGTAGCCGATGGAAACTGGCTTTTTCTAAAGCCTCTACCTCCAGGTAAGTATGAGTTGAAGGTAAAAGGAGAAATAGATTCTAAAGTCTCTTCAAATGAAGTGGGCGGCAATGAATATGATGGTCCAATTGGGTGGAATCAAACTACTACATATACTTTATGGATCAATTAGTAGATTGCTACTATTATCTATCTCTGCGATCATTGGGTACGGGCTTTTAATGGTTAACATTAAATCCTTCAATATAATTGATTAGAATAGACCTTATTTTATTGCCATTTTGATGATGGATAAAAGTGTACAAGATTAATCTGTATCAATATATGAGATAACTTTTTTCTGCATGATATAGTCTAATGACTGTGTATATTAGCAACAGTTCTCATCCGTAGGGATACGATTCAAGGTTGAATAGAATCTATAGTCAATAAAAGTGACGTAAATTTCGAAAAGGATGAAATTAAGAAAAAATCAATTTAATTGCTTAAACAGAGTTTTTGTGATATATTTATATTTATTACTTCTTGACCTAGGTTATGCGAATTGGATTCAAGATAGCCCTTATGGTTGAAATCATTGTAGTTATGAGCGGTCTAATTTTTTGTACGTCGATGTCAACAGCAATCGCACAGTCAAATTATGTTATTAAAGTGTCAAAAACTACAGAAGGCGATTTTACCGTTACCGATGGAGCTAGTTATGTAGTAACGTATTTTGATACAACATATACGATGACTGGGACAGCAAATGACTTTATCAAAGCCAAAGATGTGTTAATGACATCAATACTTGATGATTTCAGTAAATCTTCCACTATTGGATATGTAAAAGTGAACAACACAGTTACTCAGATAAATGATAATATGACTGGGCTTGTTAATCCATTTGTAAGCAAGGAACAAATTGATGAGAAGGTAAAATCAGTTCTCTACTATGCATTAGACAAGATTGAACATCCAGTAGGAATCACACCTGATATAGGTGATTCAAGACAGATCAAATGTGTATTTGGCAACGTGTTAGACGACTTTTGGTGTGATATTCCAACATTTGTGACTAGGTGAGAAAACTACAAAAGCCATCTAATCTTTTAAAGCCCTTACAGTTATTTTTTTAGTTACTTGCTTCTTATTGCATGCTAGAATACTAAATGGACTAATTTTCAGTAACAGTTTTCATCCGTGGGGATTAGTGCCGATATCGGTATTTTAAATAGGATTCTACAAGTATGAAAGAAAATGTTTTACTCAAGCCTTTGTTTTAATATTGTTTTAATATATTGATGTCAAAAAAATTACGGACTATTTGTAAATAATACTCCATCGTCAAGATTGATAAATGGTTCTTCAGGATTACTGCCTTTTTTGTTTGTGAATTGTTGGCAATTTTCTGCCGTATTAAATCCAGCGTCTTGGGGCGAGAATGGAGCAAACACAGCGCATACAGAGTATGGAGCACCATCCTTGAATAGACCAGGCGGAGTCTCTATTTGATTTAACACATAAGTATCAATATTATCATTCACACTAGTTTGCATATTTTGAAAAGACGAATCCGAAGTTGGAACAATGCAGAATGCTTGAGGATCATTAACTGAATCAAGTGTGACGGTCCCCTCATATGCACAATAACTGAATGTCCCTTCTAAATTCTCACTCCATCGAACCGTAGGCGTAATCTCTAGTCCACCCCCCGACTGCGACTGGGCAGGACCAACTGAAAGAGGATACGCATACAATATGGATGCTATAGATAAAACACACAACAAGAATGAAATATTTTTCATAATCATTTTAAAGTAAAGAACATATTTAAGAATTCCATACACAGTAGTTGGGTATATTATATAGATTCGCTTGAGATACTCTCATAGATTAAAATGAAGAAACATGAACTTTTATAACGATATGAAAAAGACTCGGGATTTATTTTGTCAAAGATAATGGAAAAGTACCAGAATATAGATACCCATATCAGAGAATATTACAAGATATATAATAAAGAAAAAACAAGTGATGCTTTAAAACTAAGAATCTTGGAAAAAATATTTGAGTTAGAACACTATCAGTTAAGAATCCAACAGGATTTCCCCTATTTAGAAACACATCATAAGGATGTCATGGATGAACTTGCAACTTTAGAAGCGGACATAAAAGAAATAGAAGAGAAAATAACTGAGACTCAAAAACCTACTAGACTTATTAATCCAATTTTTACCACTAATGACCCAAACAGAATTCCAATAGATTCAATAAAGAAGAATAAAGAAATACAGGATATTCGAATGAGTAGAATCCATTCAGGGTTTGAGGGAAGAATTTCGAAAAATGAATTTATAGAATAAAACATCTATTTATATACAATATGATTAAGAATCTCCTGTAATATCTTTACATTATTGTATGGGACCGGTATAATTTGAAGGTTAACATATGAATTGACAAGAATGTACATGGTTTATATAATAAAATAGATAATGTTGGTTATTGTATGAGTTTTCATTTTACATAAAAACATAATGCTTTTCCTACTTATAGGAATTATTCCTTATTTTGATAACACAATAGTAGATGCTTCGTCCTTTGCTGCTAACGGTGTTCCTATTTCAAACTTTGATGGAAGAGTATACCAATTAAGATAATTACATAAACCAAGATAAGCCCCATCTGTATATTTCCTACAAATATTTATAGCTAGGTGGATTACATTCTCTTTCTGTATATCTTTGATTATTACATACAAGGCATCGTTTGAGAGGGCTTGT
>JBBRRF010000231.1:0-3800 GCA_038200885.1 Candidatus Nitrosocosmicus sp. | reverse complement strand
TGTTTAATAGATCTCTTGCGTAATTAATCTAAACAGCTTTATTTCCATGATTCGTATGTAAAGCTATCCCTTCTTTTTGTTATCATATGAACGATTATCCAGAATACCACGTCTATTCAAATCATTTACCGGTCTTTCAGTCAAACAGTTTGATGATATTTATAAAATAATAGAATCAAAATATGCAAAACATGAGATTAAACGTCTGTCTCTTAGAAAACATCGAAGAAGAGAAAGAGCTGTAGGAGCAGGTAGACGATTCAAACTGGGTGTGAAGGATAGGGTTATCATGGTTCTGGTGTATTATCGACTGTACATAACCTAAACCCTGATGGAGTTCCTGTTTGGTTTGGATCAGAGTAACGTATACAGAGACATTAAAAGACTGAAGGATTGATAAGACTCTGTTTACCAATTCCTCAGAAACTGTATAAGGTAACCAAGAGGCGAAAGACAAAAGAAGAGGTTGAAAAATAGTTCCCGGGTTTTATGGCCTTTACGGACTGTACAGAACAATCAATTCCAAGACCAAAGGACAGGAAGAGAAAGAATACGCAACTGGCATTGTGTATGTGAATAACTGTGAATGTAAAAGGAACTTGTATCAGATGTGGATAAGAAAGTTCATGGGTGTAAACAAGCACAATTTACAGACTTATTCAAAAACATTCCAGTTTATTCATAACAATAGAATCAAGACAAGAAAGGAAAGATTCATGGGAATTCTTTATAATTAGCAGCTGAAACATTCAGAAATAAGAGCGGGTAGATTTACTATTTTCTTTTCTCATTTTTATCTTATATGTTGCTCAATAGAATTTAATGTTTATGTACAACCATTTAATTTAATATTAAAATGTTAAATTAGTTTTAGATACTTCGCTCAATTGTTATTATATTCTTATCATAATATGCAACACCATTCATCCTTTGAGGATTTTAAGGAGAAGGTATCTGTTATTATAGAACAAAAAGTATACCGGGATATCAAAAAGTACCTATTCAGGTCTACGGACTAATTTTGTTCAGTATAATCGATAACAACACAGATCGGGATATTTCGTTTCATGACTTGTAAGGCTTAAAGAAAATGAAACAACAAATATCCAATAATAAATCCGAATGTAGTTGAAAGTCCAATATGATACTTGTTCTTTTTAAAAGCAGCGGGGATTAGCTCCTCTGTTATAAAAGCCATTAGAGCGCCAGCTGCAAATCCCAGTATTATTGATATTTCCTCATCTGTTAAGGGTTTTACTAAAAAATATCCTAGCGGAGTCGTCGTTGCAACAATTGCAAAAACAACTAACCATCTAAAAATGATTTTTCTTATTGTATTTCTTTGTTCAACCATTCTTTCAGCGCCTTCTATTGCCGTAGCCAAATTTCCTAAAAATAAAGCAATTAACGCTCCTATGATAGTGTTATGTTCTAATGCAACAAGTATACCAATAAACAATCCTTCTGGAATACTATCAAGTCCCTATAATGATAATCTTTGACGCATCTCGACCCTTTGCCACTTTATTTTCATTATCTGCACCAATGGACCCATTATTGGTTTCTTTTATTTTTGTAAAAATACTTTCTTCATTTTCTGTCTCTGTCTCCCCATTTCCTTTTATTTTTTTTTCCTTCTCAATATTACCTTTAGAAGAATGTCTTGGCCAGAAGTCATCATCGGGTTTATTTAAAAAGTGATATGCCATACTAAAGATTATGGAACCCATGGAAAGACCTATTATCATCATTAGAACCCCTGATTCTCTTACAGATTCATTAATTAGTGAAAAGGCGACAGTAGAAAAAAAGATACCCGCAGCAAATGCAATAATGTTAGCCTTTATTAGTAAAGATAGTTTAAAACGGATTGCAATGGCAGCACCGATAATAAAAGAAAGGCCTAATATAATTCCTGAAACTATGACTATAATGACTTCAAAATTAACTATTGACAAAAATTATAAACCGAAATTCACAAAAGATCAAGAATCCAATAATGTTTTTATCACTAGTAATATATATTGCTTTTTATAATCGGTTTGCTTATGGCCTACGTCGTTTAATTGGATTTAGTATTTGTATTTCGTCCCTTTTGTCTTTGCATCTCTTTCTTCATACCCCATTACATGGCTGGATACGCTGCAAAATATCCAATAGGTAATACTATTACAGGGCCTATCCAGAAAACAGGATTGGCTAAACCCGCAGTGTAAAATCCAGGAATTAACGCACCAGAACCGATTTCTGCAAGTTCCATTGAAGAAATGCTGGCAGTGTCTCCAACAATCGCTCCTCTGCTATCTTCCATCCATGTCATTTCTTTTAGCAGAGGTAGTATTGTAAATAAATATCTGAATGCAAATGCCAGCCCTATTCCCACAGCAATTGTCTGAGTTCTTCCTAACCCAATTGTAAAACCAATTGCAGTTCCAACTGCATCTCCTGTATTACAGCCTATCAAACATCTAAGGGTGTGTTTAGCAACGTCTTTTTTCATAGAGTTGTTTTCTTCATTATCACTACTATTATAATATTAAAATGATTTATGACCCCTCCTCATATATTTCAACATTTACCTGGTTCAGGTTAAAAATTGTGATCATAATCAAAGCTTGATAAGATATTTATGGAGTCTTTCTTCATAATTCATGATAAACAAAGATCATCCATCGAAATATCCCAAAATTTTAAATCTTATAAATAATATTAAATCTACTTTTTTACCATTAATTATTTTTGTTTTGCTATTTTTAGCCTATTTTGATGAAAATGTACATGAATTTCTGGAAGGAGAATTGGCATTTCATATGATTTTTGAGCATTTATTATTCTTTTTGATGGGTGCATTCTCAGTAAAACTCTCTGAAAACATTTTAAAAATATTTGTTCGACATTCGAGAAAAAAGAATTACACCTCCAGTAAATATGATCAAAAGTTCAAAAACATCATCTTCCTGGTGTCCATCAGTTGGAGTAGTACTTTGAGATCAATTTTCAAGTTTAAAGAATTAGGCTTTATTTGGATATCTATCTCGATCGTTCTTTTAATATTATGGCATATACCATTTCTATTTGATTATGCTCAGTCAAATGAGAACATACACAAATTACAACATCTTTCCTTTATCCTTGTAGGTGCATCAGCATATTTAGCTTTAAGGTACTTTGGAGATTCATTTAAGATTCTCCTTTTAATTATTTTGATCTCTATGATGGGCTCAATGGGAATAATATTTTCTTTAGTGGATTATCAAATATTCAGTGTTTATTCTGTAAGTAGCCATAATTTTGCTGGAGTATACATGGTCACTATTAGTTTGATGCTTTTGGGTTTGGGTCTACCCTTCTATATTATTAAAAAAACAATAAAATACTTGAGATCAAAAACATAATTGAAATTTATAAATAAATTGAAGTATTAGAAAAAAGATAATTTTGACGTCGAACCAAAATTCGGAATTTTTATGTCGGTATCTTGATGCTTTAAGTATTAAAATCATGGGTAAATACTTTCCTTTGTGTTTGAAAGTAATAAATCTTTAATATGCTACTCAATTTTATTTTATTTTATATCGCTCATATTGGCAAATGTTTCAGCCATGCTTAACTTGAGATAACACGAACTTATGATGTGTTTACGTTATCTGTTTTGCTGTCTGATGAAAGTTGGTGTGCCAGTTTACTTAGAAATGTCAGATGGAATAAAGGTCAAGTGGAATGTCCCCGATGCCATTGTTATAACATAAAGAAGGATGGTCAGTACCGTTGCTACCAAAAGTACTTTTGCAAACAATGTA
>JBBRRF010000230.1:0-3817 GCA_038200885.1 Candidatus Nitrosocosmicus sp. | reverse complement strand
GAATCAATTCAGATTGCTTCGTATGCAACCTCGTCAGATCAATAGAAAAAAAACCTATCCAATTATCAAAGTACTTTATTACATATTTTACTTCACTAGTATCGGATTTACCGTTAAAAATGTAATTGTCATAATATTCCTGAACTGATAGCGGGTCCTCACCGTTTGTTTGTCTGAAATCTATCTTTGGTAGTTGATGTTTCTTTGGATTAAAAATCTTAAATTTTAATCCGTTTGGGTCAAATTGAGTCGTCTGAGTCATGTCTATGCTTTTCATAAAACGCAATAGCTTCAGTTAAGAATTCTTGTTCTATGGGATTAATTTTATTTTTCAAATATTCGCTAATTTGGTGATATTCCTCGTATTCCAGGAAAATATCAGAAGGTAGAGTAAACAATTTTGACATATTTACATACCGGTAGAGCACTATTAAAATATCGTTAATCAGGATTTATTGTCCCTAATTTTAGTGAGCGATTGCATTAGAATTAATATGGTATTCTATTAAAATATTAAAAAATTACTTCATGAGCCCGAGAAACAATATTCCTTCTCTGATTTCCTAAACTAAAAATTAGTTTATCATCTCAAACTATACCGATCTTAACTGATGTCAATTACATCTGAAAATGTATAGTTTCAATGTATTTGGGCTTCATATCTTTTTAATCATAATTCATTTAGTTTTGTCTTGGTTTAGACCTATTTTAAAGATTTGATATCACCAATGCATTGTGTTTAAAAACTATGGTGAAAAATAATCCATGTACTAACTATGAGTCAACACCAAATCGATATTACTGAACCTCTTATCAAAAATCTTTTAGATGACAAGAACCTAGCGTTTGTTGCTACCCTAATGAAAGATGGATCTCCTCAGATAACTCCTACCTGGATCGATATACAAGGTAATGAAATTCTGATTAATACCGCTCTAGGTAGAGTAAAACAGAAAAATGTAACTAGGGATCCAAGGATAGCGGTATCTATAGCTGATCGCAACAATCCTTACCATATGGTAACTTTTAGAGGACAAGTCGTTGACCAAATCACAGGCGAATTGGCTGACAGTCACATAGATAAATTGGCAAAAAAATATTTAAACAAGGACAAATATCCTTTCAGAGCACCAGGTGAAAAAAGAGTCATTTTAAAGGTAAAACCTACACGAGTGGCGTACATATAATATTCATTCCATATCTGCGCAGAAATGAACAGAATAAAATAGAATAGAATGGATTAAAAGAGGAGCAGGTGGACCTGAGTTTTTAACATACCAAATTCGTATCTTAAACAAAGTATTAGACTTACAAATCAAAATCCTTTAAAGTATTTACAAAGGCTTCAGAAATGCTGACAGTGAGGACTACGAAACCACCCGTTTGGATAAGCAAGCGTAGTTTGAAATTATATCATTCTCTGTCCTTATTTAATTTCATCTAGTAGGTCATAATTGCTATATATTTTTATTATTTTTACTTGTCTCTTTATTGTTGCGAATGTTCCTTCTTTCTTTTTGAATCTCAAAAATGCTAAATTGGCTAAATATCTACATCATGTAGATTATGTCTGAGGCATAGGTTGGATAGGCATACAAGATGGGATCATTAAGATCTTTGACGGTAAGTCCTAATCTTATAGCTATTGAAAATATGTTTATGATTTCTCTGCATGAGGTCCTGGTAAATGGGCACTTAAAATTCTATCACTTCCTTGCTCAATTAAAATTTTAAATCCAGAACGAGCTTCACCTAAACGTCTAGAAGAAATCCACCTAGAAGTATTCTTATGATTGGTTCTAAATTGTAATCCTTATTCTATTACGTCTTTTTCCGTTAATCCTACCGACACAAGAGGTGGGATGGTAAAAACAACGCTAGGTAGTACAGCATAATTAGACTTAATGCTGTTTCCATTTAGAATATTAGTTGATACAATATTCTCATCATAACTTACTACCGGGGTTAAAGGTGCACTTCCACTTGAGGCAACATCGCCAGCTGCATATTCAACAGGATTAGAAACACTTTGAAGATATTCATTCACTTTTATCCCTCCGGAGGTATGTTCAATCCCACCTGCCTTTAGATCGTTCTTCGATATTTGGCACTCGACCAAAGCCATGTACAATCCTTTCTATGGTACGACTGACGTTGTAACACAAACTGTGTCTCAGGGGAGCTATGTTAACTTAAGCATTTGAAAAAGAGTAAATTTGAGTTGTCACTGGACTAAACGAGACAATACCGGCAAGATTCCTTGTATTTTGAGCACGATTTATGACCTTTTCTGAAATGGTTCATCTTAATCGGTATGAAATATTGGACAGCATTTGAAAAATTACCTTAATTTAACAGGGCCTCCGGGGGATAGTGCCATTTATATAGACATGTGCGAACATGGAGGGGTACTTTTGATAAATGAATGCTAGCCCAGTATTTTTCTGGAGAAAAAATATCACTATATTCAAAAATGAAATTGATAATCCTTGTTCTAAAAGAGGTTTGAGAGGTCCACAGTAATGAGTGACATTACTGTGTATGATAGTTCTAAATGAATGCCAGAAGGACTAATATATTTAAGTCATCGATGTCAAAGCATCATAATATTGCAATGGAGGCCATTTGTATGTAGTCTCAAAAAAGACTTAAGTTATCACCAGAATAGAATCTAAAACTATTTGATACGCATTTCATGGCTATTAAAATGAGACTACAATTATGATTTGTATACTGATTTACTCGGTTACTAGTCTGTTTATTACTTTCAATCTACTTTTATGAAAGTGACAGGAACAACATCTTATAAAGAAAATGAATTGATAGAGCAACAAGGAGTAAATTGTGGATTCTGAAATGTCAAAAACTCTTAAAATAAAATCTAATATTAGATGACCATTAAATTTTTTCATTGTTTCTCTCGCAAAGGTTTGTCCTTATCCATCTAAACCGTCGCGATCTAGCCTTTGTATGTTTAAAGTAGTCATGCCCGGTTGCATCTGAAGTTTAGAAAACACTGCAAAGAAACACTACAAAAGTTTTTATCTACTAATGATAAGATCATTTTATCAAGGCATACTATTCCTTATTTAGGCACATATCAATGAAAATTTTCAGGTCCAATTTATCGATAATCGTATTTTCTTTCTTTTTACTTTTACTCGCATGTGCCTTCTCAGAATCTTCTGTATACAAAACAGCATATGCCACATCTTCACCTTCATTTGAATTACAGGAAATGATCAATGAAAATCGTAAATGGTTTCAAACTTATGGTAATAGCGATCTTAATTTAAAAAATAACTATACTGACATATTGGCTGTTAATTATATTAGCGATGGAGAAACCTTAAAAGCCACACTTTGGTTGAATGCTGGTATTAATAATTATACAGACTATGGTTACAATCACCCCTTAAATAAAATAAATTATGGAATGCTTATTGACGCTGATTCTAATACTGAAACAGGATACAGAGGAGCGGATTATGATTTTTATGTAGAATTATCTGGTGGTAACCTAAGTGCCTATCTATATCTACTTTCATCAACGGGCGGTTAAAAATTATTAGATTCAAAAGTAAACTTCACCGATCCTTTGGACTACTCTGGTGTGTTCCTCGGTTCCGTGGACTTTGATCTAAACCTGAGTTCAATAAATAATCCAAGCAAATATAATAGATCTCTTGCGTAATTAGCCAAAACAGCTATATTTCCTTCAGTCTCATACAAACCTGTACTTTCTTTGCTATCCTATGATAGGTTATCCAAAAAACCGTTGCTGTTCAAATCATTTACAGGTCTATCGGTAAAACAG
>JBBRRF010000229.1:0-3834 GCA_038200885.1 Candidatus Nitrosocosmicus sp. | reverse complement strand
GTATCTATTACAGGCTTGACCAATCCCTTTTCATTTTTTACCCAAGGTTTTTCAAAGATTCTGATCTCTGCAAATTTTTCCACTTGAAGCTCCTTAATCAAATGTTCTGATACAAGCCCGCCGACTTTACCCATATCTGGCAGGGAGGCAAAAACAATAAAATTGTCTAACTTTATTTCTTTGTGCATCTTTATCGAAATATTCATCATTTTTGTCGATTATACTTCTTACTTTTATATTAAAATTATTGATAACCTTTCCAAAAATCATGTATTATTCCAAAGGTTTCTAGCGATCAAAATAGAGGTAATCAATCTAGACATATAGAAAATTTTATCCGCCTTTATTTCGTGAAGTCAAGATTCAGATGGTGCCTGTCATTCTGTAGGGATTGTCTTTTGACTCTATCTTGGACACATCGAATCAAGGTCAAAAAAACTGTTTAGATATAGAATTGTATCTTTTTGGCTTTTTATACAAGGTAGTGATTATATCTAAAGCTGTTTGATACGTTTGATCATTTCAATAGTTTTCAAACTAGTTTGAACAATTTCCAAATATCTTTTGTATTTTTTTGGGCTGACTGTGGCATTTTGTTCCCTGTTGAGTTCAACTAAAGTTTGAAGAACCTGATGTTCTACTTGACTCCACACTTCCTGGATATCATCAAAAGTATTCAGAGTCCTTTTATTATCCTCGTCGCCCCCCACTTGGCTGACCTCTTTTTTAATTTCGATATCATTAGGAAGGGTTTCTAGTTGTTCGATCTTGTCTTCTTCTAAATGTTGGCAATTCATACAAATTACTTGTTCCTTATACTTTATCTGAAGATTTCCACATGTTTTACAAGGCTCTGAAAGGAGAGTTCCTCCTCTTAACAGATAATAAGCCCCTTGTTTAATCAAATCATTATTCATTTTAGTCAAGTGATGGTTCTATCATCAACTTTTCTATCATCAACTTGGATTTTTTCCTGATTATTCAACTTCTTTAATTCATTTACTAAAAAGTCTTTATACTTATTCTTTTCTTCTTCTGTCATTCTGTCCAGATTTGAACTTAGCGTGGATCCTATTGCCGAAATTCTGTCAATCAAATCCATGGTCATGAATTTTCCCATATTGCCAATTCTGAACATTACTTCCAGTTGTTTTTGCATTATATTATGCGCTGATTTGATATCTGAGGCTATTGAAATGCCTTTCTTTGTTATCCTATACCTACCATTTTCGTGCTCTTCAATTAGTCCTTCCTCAAGTAATCTTCCAAGCAATGGATAGATAAGGCCTGGAGATGGCTTCCATTTTCCACCAGTCTGAACTATTGCTTTGTCGATGATCTCCTTACCCGTCATTGGTTGTTCAGCTAACAGCTCCAAGATATAATGGCGCGAGAACCCTCTAGGAATAGCACTTCCTACCCGAGACAACCAGTCAGATATCATTTTATAATAAATATATCACTAGCGACTTATTAAAATTTTCCTTTCGAATAATTTAGACAAATATGTTAATTACTTAAAACACATGGATCTATTTTCCTTTCTTTGATAATCTCAAATATTCATAAATCGTTTAGTGGTTCTCAATGGCTAGTTCTACATCTGCTTGATAGTTTTCCAATTCTTTTTCATCCGGTTGTTCAATAACCTTTCTCTTCTGGATGATGTTTTCATTCATTTTACCTAAATAGTATATGAAGATGGATATAAGACTTATTTCTGCTGTTTTCGTCATATTCTGTCCTATTATTACATCTATACCATTCTTTTTATATAAATTTTACAATTTAGGGATGCCGTTTAGACTTGTCCTTGTAATTATTATCAGAAAAATTATACTCTTGACTTGACCTGGCTAGCATAGTTTTTATTTAGGAAAATGGAATGCTCATTTATAAGCAAGTTGTCAGTCGAAGAGTTTAAACATATTCTAAGAATTGCCGGGAAAGATATCGAAGGCAGCAAAAAGTCAGTAGTTGCGTTAAGTGAAGTTAAAGGTGTTGGTTATAATTTGTCTCAGGTAATATTACAGTCTTTGAACATTAATCCATATTTAAGGGTAGGATTTTTGACTGATAAAGAACTTTCTGATATTGAGAATTCTATCAGAAATATAGGAACTATCGGTGTGCCGAGCTGGTATCTTAATAGAAGAAAAGATATGGATTCCGGAGCCGATATTCATTTAATTACATCAGATTTGGATTTTACCAAATCAAATGATATTGAGAGGGAAAAGTCTGTAATGAGTTGGAGAGGGTACAGGCATATGTTTGGTTTGAGAGTTAGAGGTCAGTGCACCAGAACCACCGGCAGGAAGGCCACCGCCGTAGGGGTAAAGAAGGCTTCGGGAAAGGCACCAGCTGGAGCAGCAGGGTCTAAATAAATTAAGGTGATTTGAGTGGGAGATCCTAGAAAATCAAAGAAGAATTATAATCGACCTCGTAGCATTTGGACAAGCGATCAAATAAGTTCAGAGTTATATGTAGTCGGTTCTTATGGTTTAAGAAATAAGCGTGAGTTATGGAAAGCTCAAACTGAAATTGCCAGGATAAGGAATCAAGCACGTGCCCTTTTATCTTTATCAATTGATGTCAGACACGAAAAGGAAACACAGCTATTAAACTATCTTTCTAGGCTTGGTCTTGTCTCTAGCGGTTCGTCTCTGGATGACGTTTTGAACTTAAAAATAGAAGATATTTTGGAGAGGCGATTACAGACAATCATAATGAAAAAATCTAATCTAAAATCACCATATCAAGCTCGCCAGTTAGTTGTGCATGGTCATGTCAGCTTAGGAAATAGAAAGATAAATCTACCAGGCTATTTGGTAAGGAAAGAGGAAGAATCTCAGATACTTGTGCATTTTACTCCTACGATTGAAACCTCAGAGCCTATAAAAAACAGTTGAAATTTTTAGACTCAAGTTCTTACAACCTTTTCTATATCAACATAGTCTATTTTGCCATCACTATCCATATCATAGCCTTGAACCAAAGATTCCCATTCTTGCTCAGCTCCTGAATAATCTGAAAATGTTTTTTTACTAAAGTTAGTAAATGCAATTACAGCAGATTTAGTTCCAATTGATCTCACTCCAGCGATCAAAATTATTGATTTTTTTTGATTGAATGGATTTCTAAATTTTGCAATAATGCCCAAATTGTCTTGATGGTAAATTCTACCGGGTTTGTCCACGAGCCCTGACCAAAAGTTTTCTTCATTAAACTTAATCGGTAAATACCTGTTAAATTCAGAAGAAACTATATTTGTTCCCGGACCGCCGATTATGATCAAGTTATTATCTTCTAGCTCCTTTTCAGCCTTAGCGTCTTCATCTAACTTTACAACAAACCCTTGAGGCAAATTGCATATATTTCCTAAAAAAAAAGCCAATTGAATTGCATAATGCCCGTCTCTAGCAGATGTTTTAAATATTCCGTGAGGATTAGGCGATCCCACTATGACCAGGCCGTTGAATTTGTTATTTTCGTCGATGAATTCCTTTAAAAACTTTCTAGCAGCCAAGAATTCTGTAGTTTTTTTCCAATCATTTAGGTTGTAATCAATTGATAATTTTTCGCCCCATTCCATTTCGATACCAAAAGCGGGGCTGGTAGCTGTGTATAGTTTTGCTGTACCGCCCTTGACAAAATATGTTCCTGATTCTCCAATTGCTCCAATTGAAACCAATTTTCTAATATAGTAATAAGCGCTTTGTTCGTAGATCTCTAATTCTTTAGCTATCTGAGCTGTATACCTGGGTCTATCGGAAATCAACCTCAGTATCTTCCAGGCGATCGGATTTGATAAAACTTGGATTTCTTTTTGTT
>JBBRRF010000228.1:0-3839 GCA_038200885.1 Candidatus Nitrosocosmicus sp. | reverse complement strand
GAGTTTATGATGCTTGAACAAGTGTGGAACATAGCCAAAAGAGAATTACTAGTACTGCAACACTACTCATCCTTTGATGATTTTAAGCAAAAGATATCTCTGTACTTTAGAACAAAAAGGTTTGGTCTGAATATGAGAAACTATCTGTTGAGGACTGTTTAGGAATATATGTTAAATGGTATATTTTAATAAAGATTTGGCATCAAGCGAATCGGCAAGAAGATATTATGACACTAAACGGTTCATGTTTAGAGGGGGTACCAAATGTATTTAGCCTTTCCAAAATGTTGGAAGATAGGAGGTTTTTGGATCCTATGAATACACAGTACCTTTATAGTAACGAACCGTTAAAAAGGAGTCTTGAGAAATTTGCAAAGTTTCCGATAGCAACCAGTTACCAAAATAATGAGCCTCGTTTACTTTTGGTGAGCGTTGACGTACAGGAAGGAAGCACTGTGGTATTGGATAGTTACGAAAAAGAGGATGGTACTCGGAAAACTGAATATGGCCGTTATGGTCCTGAATTTGCAATGGGACCTAATGACCACGAAGGATTTGAGTATGTTATTAGTCATAATGACGGGATAGAAGTTGATTTTGTCCTTGCGAGTGGTTCAGTACCAGTCAATTATGATTATACTAAACTAGAGGTCGAATATACTAATAGTAGGCGTTTGATCAAAAGCGAAAATGAAAAACAAAAAGAAGAGGTAAATAGCCTGGCTACTAAGAGGGTTCGCTATTTTTGTGACTGGGGTATTATTGCTAATACTCCACTTAGGGAGGTCGCTATCGAACATCGCAGGTATTGGGCTTCCGTTAGAAAATCTGAAGTGCCTCCTCTTCGCGTTTTCATAGTTAATGTACATCCAATTAAACAAGATCCTTTACCTGTTGATTATGACGCACTTGTGGACAGAAAAAATGACTTGACGTATCATGATAGGACCTTATTTGATGAAAGGATGGCATTAATCATTACCGATTACGTTAACATCGCGAATAGCCTCATAAAGATAGCCGAAGAAAACAATGTTAAAAGGTCTTTAGTAGATGACATCCTAAAACAGCAAGCCGATAAGAGAAACTTTAGCACTGGGAAGCATTTAAAATACGCGGATCTGGTTGAACGTATGGTTTCCGTGGAACAAGTAATCAGAATAGAACGCAAAAACGATACACATACGATATCAAATAAAACTTTTGATTTCTCAAGCACTACATTAAGAAATCTAATAAGAGACGGTTATAAAGAAACGCTAGAACAGGAAACTAATATACTGCAAGTATGGGACTCGGAGCACCCAAGATAAGTTAACAATAGCGTTTGTGACTCTATTGCCTTCGTAATGCAATTTTCCCTTTAATATCTGTTATTTTTAATTGATTATTCCTTTTGTTGATTTCTTAAGATAATCCATTCTCTCATCTAAACAAAATCGCCTCATGTATCGGAAACACTATTGTAGATATCAACGATGCAGATAAGAGATAAGAAATTATTATTACATATTGATTATTCAAATTCCTTAGAAAAAAGTTAATAATCTTAGAAGACCGACCTTTTTTGTATTTGTTGACCTCTAGAAATCGATAGGGTTTTTATCATTTTAATTGCAAATATGACAATTGACCCTTATATGAAATATCATCAACATGATTAATCTGAAATTATTCGATGCAAGATACTTAGGCATAGGCGTAATGAAATTCAATAGGGAATTCAAAGGTGTCCTAATAAGAGTGTCAGCCATTCATCTTGATCAAGGATGTGACTGGATTACTCTTGTCTAAATCCATCCTTCATGGATAGGAGCCTCCTCTTTGAGTTTCCATTTCGGCAAGTTATTTTTGTCATTGCAATACTGCAAAAAAAGCATGCCATTGATGATGATTTCGTTGATTTTTATAGAATGTTGGTTTATTTCGTATTCCCGTATCCTTCTGTCGCATCCATCCTAGATACATCTTCTTCTTCTAACTAGACATTTTTCCTATCTTATCGTTTATTATTGGAGTAACATGTTTCCATTTAAGACATCTCCAAGCTCCCAGGCAGATTCCAGGAGATACCATGACTAAAACTATGGGTTTTACTCGCTCATTAGTAGGAAACTCTAATAGTTTATGAATTTCTGCTATTGAGATGGCTCTATCCATTCCTGCTCTCTTTGATGATGGAATACGATTGCTTTGTTTCCTAATTCGATTTTCCTTTCATTTTCTGATATTTTTGGTCAAAGATAATTGTTAACGATTAACGGATACGATATTGTATGGCATAATAGTACTATCGGATGAGGATATTCATAATTAGGCAACAAAACAGAACACGACGAGCTATGAGTTTCCAGTTTAATAAAATGTCATTCGCATCGCAGAATAATTTGATAGGTTTGTAATAGTTGCGCAAAGTTCCTGCTACAATCTCTTTTTGTCTATTCTGGCTTTTAAATCAACAATATAATCAATTAGAGATTCTAAAAACCATTCAATACCTTCCTCTTTTATTTTATCATACAAAGCGTTAACCCCACCCCCAAAAAGTTCTTTAGGATTGTCTAAATATTCTAAAAATACTTTTTACGAGAGTAGTAATCTTTGGTTTGTTCAACAGCAATAGAATAGCTGAATTTAGAGCAAGCTGATTTCTTCTGCTTAGGTATCGTTCGAGTCTCGGTAGACTCGAGCCTTTGATCCCCTATCGCCATTTTAAATAAAATAGCTAGTCTGGTCCTAATAAAGATGCTATTTGGTAGTCAATCCGCATGGACCCGATTCCCTTCCAGTTAGATACAAGTCCGTATGATCATCACATCTTCACTTTATTTGGGCATCAGATTTCTATTAAATGGAAAATTATTACTATCAATAGAAAGCAAAAGTATTTGAATTCTTGCGGTCTTTTAGATAGGTTAATCTAAGGACATCTTGTTTAATCTGTCCCTTAATTCTCTAAGTAAGGTTTTATCTAGTGTCATCTCTTGAACATTGATTATCTTTCTATCCTTTTTGACCTTTGTGCCTAATAGATATTGTTCCTTGTAGATGTCTCTCCTGTGTATTTTGTATAGATCATTAATATACAATTCTTCAGGATATGATTTTATACTATCTTCTACTACCATCTAGTTGAACACCAAATAGAATACTTATCCCCCTAGTTAATATGCTTGTAGTGTCAAAGGTCATCAAACCATTAATATCAACTAGTGTATGATCTTGAACCTATATCTTCTGGTATAGTTACAGCATACTTATTCCCTCATCGATCTTACCTGATATTTCACTTTCGTTTCTGAATATGTATTTAATGGATAGATCTGCTCCTTGGGATGCTGGAAGGCCGGTGATGTGTGTATTAGGCCCTGTCATTTCCTTTCGCCCTTCTTTATCCTATCCTATTTTATCTTCTGCAATATAGTTGAATAAATACAAAACACGTGAGAAGACATAATCATATTATTATACCAATTAGCAAAAGTTTTCTAGACATTTTACCACTGTATCATCATAAAAAACACAAAAGCTATCTCGTGCCTGTACCTTTCATATACTACCATCAATGTCGTTTCAATTATTGACCAAGACCAATTTGGTCATCCTGTATAAAAAGGAAGAGTTCAAAGGTAAAGGAAAGGTTATTGTTAATAATAAGAGTAAGCGGAGACTGACATGTTCCATTTCGCCTAGTCAAGGAGATTAACAGAAGCAACCCATGGGCTCACTACCGGTTAAAAAGATATGATGATAATTCAGGACAAAAAGATTGGTCTGAACATGAGAAACTATTTACTAAGGACCGTTTAGGAATATATGTTAAATATATATTAGATCTC
>JBBRRF010000227.1:0-3843 GCA_038200885.1 Candidatus Nitrosocosmicus sp. | reverse complement strand
TAGGATGAGCTGTAGTAACTTGATCATTTCTCACTTTCTCTTCCTTCGTCTGGACACAGATCACAGTTTAAAAAGATAGGAAAGGAGCTATATTTCTATCGAATTTTGGGATAGGCTCTTAGTACAACCAGACATGATGGAAGCAATGATGACCTTAAATCCCATAGCATCCACAATTTTTATATTAAGCTGGACTATTGGAATGGCTGCCATGATGTTTCCTGTAATTATTCCCATGATATTACTATATAATAAGTTGATATCAAAGAGTCTTGACGATAGTCGTCATAATCATAAAAGTGATTATTGCACAAGTTCTATACTAGGTAACTTTAAACCCCAGTTTGATCCTTCCAAACCATAAGCAAATGTACGATTTTCCTTTATGTTATTACGTTTCGGTTTACCAATCAAAACAGCCGCATTCATAGGAACTTATCTCTTGGTGTGGACATTGACTGGTGTTTTCCTTCTAGTAGTATGGTCTATCGTGATGAACAGTCTACTTGTTACCAATAGTTCAAGAGATATTAAAATTATTGCAGGAATAATACTTTTGATTTTAGGTATTTATCATTTAGTTATCTGAAACGAAAATGCCTCGGATATCGTGAATCTCCTTTGGCTTTTTTATGAAAAGTTGGAAGGGCAACAGGGTAAGAAGCGGACTGACAATGGGTTTCTATCATGGATTATATTGTCTTGGATGCTGCTGGCCCTAGTTCCTTCTTGTGATTGCCTTAGGTTGGATGAATATTTTTTGGATGGGATTGTTTGCAGGGATGATTTTTGCAGAAAAAATATGGTCCAAGGGAATTTATGTATCAAAAGCGACTGGAATTGTTTTTATGATCATAGGTATACTCGCAATGATAGGAACAGTATCGATTATACCTGAGTAGGAAAATATGGGTTCCCTACATAAAATGGAGAGTATAGATATGAGCAATTCAAATCCTGATAAAGGGGATGGTGTAATTGACAATACTGTGAACATGAACATTTTAAAATAGGTAGTAAAATAAATTCATTTAACCCAAAATTCTTGAAATATTTTTACATTAGAGGGGTCTGACGACAAATACTTCAAACAAAATAATGTACTTTAAATTTTATTAAACTAATCAGTATGTATGACCACAAATAGTATACCTTCTTGGAAAGCATCGGGGGATTGGTTTGACGTTTGTAAATGTAAGATTCCTTGTCCATGTGAATTTGCACAAGAACCAACCTATGGCGATTGTGAGGGTGTACTTGCATATCATATTAATAGCGGAAATTATGGTAAGATATCCTTAGACGGATTGAATGCAATAGGTCTAGGTTCGTTCGAAGGTAATATATGGGCTGGTGCTACAAAAATAAACCTTGGTTTCTTTTTTGATGAACGTGCTGACAAAGAACAGAGAGAAGCTCTCCAAATGATATTTAGTGGAAAGGCGGGTGGATTTATGGCTGAATTAGCTAAATTAATAGGCGAGATTAAGGGGATAGAATTTGCACCCATAAAATTTGAAGTTTCGGATGATTTGAGCTACTGGTGTGCAGAAATCCCTGGTAGAGTACTTGCAAAAGCAGAAGCTCTTGGCGGTCCAATGACCCCAGCAGGTAAGCGGGTTCAAACAATAAATCCACCAGGTAGTGAAGTGGGTCCAGGTGCAGTAGCTACATGGGGAACAGCTTTAAAGGATGAAGTGGATGCAATGGGTTTTAAATGGAAAAGAGAGGGCAAATCTAGCAAACATATACCGTTTGCTTGGGAAGGTCCATAATAGTGTTACACAGCTAACTGTTGCAATAATTATTTACCAAGAATCATCTTGATTAATCCTCTGGCATATTCTCCAGAAAGTTGCTCTTATGGATAGCCATGAAATGATGAAATGGATTTGTGAGTCTCATACCCTGTCTTTCCACAGGTTTCTGCATTATTTTCCTCTACTGGTCCAATTTTTAGACTCATTTATACCACGTATGTTATCTGAATAGTTGTTATTGTACATCTATTTAATAACTCAGTAACTTCATATTTCAAATTTTGTGGAACCAACCTATGTTTCTACATTGATATTGTTACTATTAGGGTGACTAAAAATTTATTTATCTTTAATTGAAGAACCTTGACGAATGTTTAGTCAAATATGAACAACCATTTCAAATGAGAATTATAAGAACTTTATAGAAAACTATTACAAATTTTTTTAATAGAACTAAATTTGCAAAGTATCTTCAAAAATTATTAAATCATATATTATTACTAAAGAAGGCAAGAATAGAATGTTAAAGTCAAATAACACAAAATTAACTGCAGTATTAGTTGTAGCAGTATTTGCTACATTAATGACGCTTGGTCCTACAACATCCAATTTTCAAAATGCATTCGCACACTATGGAGTGGATATAGATCAATGTAAGGATGACGAAGATTACTATGAAGATAATGAAGAAGCATGTGACAAGAACCTAAAAGCACACTATGATGACGATTATGATGGTGATTTTGGTTCTAAAACCATCGACGAAGATGATGATAATGACAATAACGGCAATAACGGCAATGGAAACAGTGCTTCACAAGGTATAGGCCAATCTCAATCGTCAAAACAGAATTCCCAATGTGTCTCTGGTGATGATACAAATGACTCTTGTAACAACGTAAGTGTCCAAAACCAGGATAATGATGGAAACAATGCAGCTGCTCAAGATGGCGGAAACGGTAAAAAAGGCAAGGGCGGTAATGACGCTGACCAAGGTATAGGCCAATCTCAATCGTCAAAACAGAATTCCCAATGTGTCTCTGGTGAAGATGCAACTGTTTCTTGTAACAACGTTAGTTTCCAAAATCAAGTAAACAGCGGGAATAATGCGTTAGCACAAGACTAACATCCATTTTTTTATGATTGTTATTATAAGATTATATTGATTTGAAAATAAATTTAATATATCAAATTCTTAGTCTTCTAACTAACTAAACTTCATCACTCATCCGTAATCATCTCATTTAAAATCTTACCTGTTTTAATTTTTTTTGATAACTAATAAGCAAATTTTTGATTTGAATTTCTTAGTTATTCATTATCTAAAATATTAAATTTTATTTTCAAAATAAATGTCAATTTACCTACGTAAAACCATGTTACTAGATTATCTATTTAACATATATTCTTTAATTTGAAACACGACACATGTAGCAAAAATAATAGAAATAGTAGGCTCATCAGACAAGAGCTGGGAGGATGCTGCTCAGGTAGCATTAACTGAAGCGACAAAAACAATTCACGGTATAACTGGAATCGAGTTAACCGATATGACATCTAGGGTGGATCCAAACACGGGAAAAATAACTGAATATCATTCTACGGTAAAGATAGCCTTTGGTGTGGAACATTCCTAAGAATCGACAGATAAGGGACTTGAATTTCCTTTTTTTCCATAAACTAGCTTTAATTTTTGTCGTGATACGCCTTGGGTAGGGAAAATTGTGATTGCGGCTTTCCATAAAGATCCTTTCTTTGATGTGCTTATCGAAATAAAAAAGAACAGTTAACCAGACCGATCGAATAGTCTTTGTTTGCATGAATTTCATATATGCTAGGTTTTGATAAGCTTGTAGTTATCTAGTCCATTGGATTAGACATTTACAAATATAGTGATGATGTTAGTCAAATTATATGCCTTGTTGCATGATTCGTCTATATCCCAAAATATTTAGCTAACTTCTTTCCATAGGCCATGTGAAATGGTCCGACTATAATGGCTCTCTTGTAAGACGTGGTGAAATACTGCTTGGTTTTGACGTTATAGACAACTGGGATAAAGAATTAGAAGCAATGAACAGAG
>JBBRRF010000226.1:0-3846 GCA_038200885.1 Candidatus Nitrosocosmicus sp. | reverse complement strand
TAGTAACCCTGTTAAGAAAATGAACCAAGATTGGTCAAATCCTGAAGTATTTTTTTTGAATGATGATTACTTTCTATACCGTCAAGTTCTTTCCTGGCAAGGTGTGAATAATTAAGATATGTGTTCTCCATTATTTCAATAAATATATTGTCCTCGTCATTTTGTTTGACAAGTATATTAAATAATCTTTCTTCATTGTTATAATCAATTAAATCATCATGGATCTGATATGCAATACCCAGAAGTCGTCCGAAATTTGCAAGAGCATTAATTTGATCTTCGTTCCCATTTGCCAAAATTGCACCGATTTTAGCTGAAGCTTCAAACAATGATGCCGTTTTATTTTCGATGACAGTGATATATTCCTCTTGAGATATCTTATGGTTCTTAACTAGTCGTAACTCAAGCATTTCACCTTCGCTCATTTTAATTGATGCTGTAGATAGCTCTTGGGTAACGCGATTGTTATTAGTTTTGGCACTTATATTTAATATGAGGCCTAGAATGAAATCCGCTGTTAGAATACTTGCATTATAACCATATTTTACATGGAAAGATGGTAAGCCTCTCCTGATGTTGTCTGAGTCAATTATATCATCATGTATAACTGATTCTGTGTGTAGTAATTCGATTGCTGAAGAAACAGCAAATATGTTTTCCCTCAATTTTGAGTTTAGGGAGCTAATATTGTCATTGTTAATAGTTTCGGCTGCTAGATTTAATATCAAAGGTCTAATTCGTTTACCGCCCTGACAAGCATATTTAAGTGGAAGATAAAATTCTGACCAAGAATAAGACTCTATCTCTCTCGATAAGGATTCATTAATTTTACTAATATATTCATTAAACCTTTCAATAAACGGATTTAACTGAAAGTCTCTTTCATTCAATAATAATTCCTAGCCTACATAAGTAATTTACTCTGAACTTATTAATGCTTGTTTTTATCGTAATTTTGTTATCCTTATGATCTTAAAAGAATCTGTCGTACTTTTATTATTAAATCAAGAATAGTCGGTTTAAATATATTCTGCAAAAAGCATTTCTCTACTTTTATTGAGCTTTCACATCCTACCATACATAATATCGATTATTTTTTTCAATCTAATATATGTCACATTTAGGTGAAAAGCTAATTTCTTTGGTGGATAATAATTAACATCATAAATTAGTTTTCCTTTGAAATAGCCTTTATTTTTTCAACCAATGTTGTAATCCTATATTGCTGTTGTATTACAATTGATCCACCGAGGAAAATGCCTATTTACGATAAATAATTTTGATGAGCACACTTACATTGTATCTGTGAGGACTTGATAGTTGAAATAAGTGATTTCTTTGCAAAAGTATAAATTAATAATATCTCATTGTCACCCTAGTCCGTTCAAGTATTATCTAATGTTATTAAGGGATCTTCTTAGAGATGCATTTATTCAAATGATTGAAAATTTACGTCGCTCCTGAATTCCTTACAACATAAGTGCGGTCATCCAATGGAAGTTGGAATAACCGAGTTATTTGACCTGGCATTTTTAGGCTATTAGATAGGTAACTGCTATGATTCATGTTGCCGTGAAATAACATTATACTCATTCAAGTATGGTTGAAAGTTTCTAAGTTCATCGAGTCTCCAGCTGTTGCGTGAATTTGAATATGAATTTGCTTCTATAGTGATAACGAAATTTGGTACTGGTGCACTTTCTATCTGTTATTTCTCAAATACCAAAAGCTCTCAAAAGCCAATCATCTAATAATTCATTTATTGCTGATTGGTGAAGAATTCATCGGTAGTGCATCACCAATCCAATAACCCTTTACCCATGAAAAAAATTTAAATCTTTAGTGTAATTCTATAGAGCATAAATGAGTTCATTTTATGTACTTGATTCTGATTCAGTTTTAATTAGGCCCACCACGTTAGATGATATTCCAGAAATCGTAAAGTTGCAGGAAGAATCTTTTGCTGATTTAGCAAAGATGGGTAATATTTGGCATCCTGATGAATTAAAGAGCCATCTAGATATATTTCCAGAGGGTCAACTTGTTGCTGAGCTTGAGAAAAAGATCGTAGGATCGGCTACAAGTCTAATTGTTCAGTTAAATCCTATTTATGCAGCCCACACTTGGAAAAGTATTACGGGGGATGGAATGCTTACAACCCATTTTCCAGCTGGTGATACTCTATATGGGGCAGATATATCCACTCATCCCCGAGTTAGACATAGAGGAATAGGTCACAAGTTGTATCAAGGGAGAAAGGATATCGCAATGAGAATGAATTTGAAAAGAATGATTGGAGGTGGCAGACTATATAACTACTGTGAATATTCTGAAAAATTATCACCACTAGAATATGCACAAAATGTTGCAGACTGTAAATTGCACGACCTTGTGTTGAGTTTCGATCTTATCAATGGATTTAATTTTATCAAGATACTTTCCAATTATCTTGAGGATGCTCGCTCCTTAAACTATGCCAGCTTCATTGAATGGATAAATCCTCATCATCAAGAGCCAATAAAGTCAAGTCAGGTCACGGCTTAAATCAGTTTAATATCATTATGAATACACTTTTGGCTTTCTAATTGCCTTACTGCCCAGCATCTAAGGTAGATTATTTCAGGTTGACTTTCATAATTGATTTATTTCATTCTTCGCCTTTTAATTTGATCGAATAATCCTTAGATGGTAAAGCAAGAATTAATGGTTATTTAATTCCGATACTCCTTGTAGCTAATCCTTTTTCCCGTATGCATCAGTCAAAACCAGATATAATTTTTAAATTCTTTGACAAAAAACCTGGATTGTTTTTGATGAATAGAGATAATCTGCTTAAATTTTGGATTCAAATAATCGTTTTATCATCAGCTGATTTTCAATATCTCAAACAAATCGAATTTAATACTTTGATCAAACCAAAATGTGATAAAAAGTAACCTATGGTTAATTACCGTCATTTGAAGATCTTCGATTCATCTTTACATTAATTGAATGTAAATTTTTCATAAATTTACATGTATAGAATTATCTGAAATGATTAATATGATCACTTATAGATGGTATAACATGGATGCTTATGATTGTATAGTAACCAAACTCGAGGTTAGAGAATTTAATGATCAAAATAGTGTCTCTTCAGAAATAAGGCTAAAAATTTTGGAATCAGCTAGGCTTACTGGTAGTTCTCTAAATACCCAACCATGGAGGTTTATAGTCATACAGAATAAAGATAATCTGATGAAATTATCCAATGATAGCACTAGCGGAAAATGGATTTCCGGGGCTAATTTCGCAATAATTGTTCTAACTAATCCTTATTTTCGTTTTCATCTAATTGATGCTGGCAAAGTAGTGCAGAATATGCAACTTGCTGCCTGGAACTACGGTGTCGGTTCTGCTCTATTTACAGGGATAGAGGAGGATCGGATACGAAAGGATTTCGCTATCCCGATTGATTATAAACCTGTGATCGTAGTGGGATTTGGATATCCAAAAAAGAAAATTAATGGCAAAACAAAAAAGAAGAACAGGTTGACAATACACGAACTGGTTTCGTTCGAAGAATATGGAAAACCTTAGTCCTGAATCAACAAACTAATTTAAGATCAAAACCAGAATGAAATTGAAAAGTAATTACAGGCTTTTGGTTTTAGTTTTGAAGTCGCGATCAGTATAAAATGTAGTTAGTATAGGACATCGATTTGGGTAATTTTTGATTATTTAGATTTGGAATGTCGCCTGTCCACATTCTACCTCTTTGATCTATTATGGTTTAAGGACCCTTCTTGAAATTGATGCGAGGGTAGGTTCCCACAATAAATTTTTAATGGATTAAATGGCATCTAT
>JBBRRF010000225.1:0-3851 GCA_038200885.1 Candidatus Nitrosocosmicus sp. | reverse complement strand
TGCAAGAAACAGACAAACTTGAAGAAACTATTAATGAGATTTATGGCAAATATAGTTCAAACCAAAATCATGATGAAAATAAAACCCATATAAAAGAACTATTTAGAACTGATTTTGAAATTGTTGAAGGAAACAATAGATCCGAAGCATTGATGAGAGCCATGGAATCACTTATTCAAAGATTAAGAAACCTTTACCTAGAAGATGAGATAAAAGAACTGGCTCATCAGTGGAATCAAAAGCATTGCAAGCCACCAGTAGATGATTCAAAGTTTGAATATCAATGGAAATGTGCTAGTAGATTTATCAAGCAAAAAGAGAATTTACATAGTATACATGATACCAACAGTGATGATAATAATGACGATAAAGGTAACGGCAACAGAAGCGATAACGCGGGCAGGGTCAATTTAGCCGAACAGCTAATGGCAGTAGCAAATGAAAAAATAGATTTGTTATTTAAAGACCAATATGATGAAGGCTTTGCAAGTGTTATTGTTGAAAACAATGATGGTCAAAGTCATCATGAACTTATTAGTATCAACAGCAGTAAATTCTCAAAGTTTCTTTCTAAATCATTTTATGAACTACATGATGGCAAGGTGATAAACAAAGAAACGATAAACAATGTAGTATATACTTTACAATCAAGAGCTGCATTTGGAGATTTAAAATACAATCTATCATTGAGAGTAGCAGAATACGAGGGTGATCTTTATTATGATTTGACAGATGATCTACACAGATGTGTTAAAATATCAAGTAAAGATGTAGTAGGGGTATGGCAAATCCTAGATAAAACACCTGTTCCTCTATTTAGACGATATAATCAGATATCTCAGGATACTCCGATGAAGGGTAATGAAGAGGCGACTTGCTATTATGGACAAAGTATATCAAATAAAAAAAACGATGATCCATTTGAAGAATTTCTATCAAAATTAACGAATATCAAAGACAACAAAATAAAACTGCTCATCAAAACATCCATCATATCATATTTTGTTCCAGATATTCCTCACATAATCCTCATGTTTTATGGACCATGGGGCGCTGCAAAAACAACTCTCCAAAAGATGATAAAAGAAATTGTAGATCCAGCCAAGCCGTCATTGCTTACTTTACACCAAGATAAAAATGAATTCTTACAACAGATTGCCCAGAATTATCTGGCAACATATGATAACGCAAGATATATTCCAAAGTGGCTACCTGATGAAGTATGTAAAACAGTAACTGGTATAGGACATTCAAAAAGAGCGCTATATACAAATGATGATGCCAAGATATATGAATTCAAACACTGTCTTATCTTTAATGGAATCAATACTACATTTTATGAGCCCGATGTTCTAGACAGGAGTATACCAATTGAACTACCAATGATTGAAGAAAAGGACAGGAAGTTGGAAAGAGACGTCCTCAATCAGTTTTCTGCCATAAAGCCCGAGATAATGATCTTTATCTTTGATACCCTGGCAAAAGCCATGACTATATACCCTACCATACAGACTAGAGGCCTTCCAAGAATGGCAGACTATGCTCTTTGGTGCGAGGCCATTGCAAGAGCAATGGGATACAAGGAAAATGAATTTCTCAAAGTATATTCAGAGAATAGGAGAATACAAAATAATGAAATAGTTGATTCAAATCCTCTTGCATTTGTGATAAAAAAATTTGCTGAATCAATTGATTGTGCTTCTAAATACGATTTGAGGAAAGACATTAACGGTAAAATAATACTATTTGAAGGATCTCCTTTAAGACTACTACGGGAGTTAAACCCAATAGCCACAGAAGAAGGAATCGATACAACTCAAAAGGACTGGCCTAAAAATAGAAACTGGCTTGTCAAAAGAATCAACATGGCTAAACCAACCTTGAAACAGATATGTGGAATCGAAATATCAGTAGATAGAGACTCGACAAACTCATCCATCATAAGAATAGAGAAAATTATGTCCGGTATATCCGGCGAGCACAATTTATCTCCGGAATCAGGAAATCTATCTCCGTATTTTGATAAAGTATCTCCGGAGGACTGTAATTTATCTCCGGTTTCAAATACTGATTTGAGCACAAAATCAACCGAGATAGGAGATACTGGAGATACCGGACATAATAAAACCACAACGGAGAATGGATCAGTAAAAGAAAATATCACAGATACTGATTCATTCAACAAGACAACATCCAACTTAAAATTATATAGAAATGAATTAGAATTACAGAAAAAGATCAAACAAAGGGAATTATATAGGAAATGGGCCGGTTCTGATATATGGGCATGTTCTAATTGCAATGATTCAGGTGATAGATTTCATGTGGTAAATCACCTATGTAGGAAGAACAAGAAAATATGAAATAAAAAACTGTAAGAAGTTATTAGTAAATTTTCTTATGATTGAGATAAATCAGGTTGGGTTATAACTATCATCATATTTTTGGTTTTAATTCAATTTTATGACTAGAATTTTTTAGTGCCTTAAATATAAGTAATGCTTAGCCATAATCATGGAAAGGAATACAACTCATAACCTAATTCTGATAGCCTTTTTGACTGCCTCTCTCTTCTTATCTGGAGCAGTAATATCCGGAACAATAACACAAGATGTAATGGCATTTCATGATACCAGACATCACGAGGTCAATGGAGAAAAATGCAGTACTGCTTACGAGTTGGACCATCCAGTATGGACAATTGATATGGAAAAAATGAGGAACACTGATAAAAAACCCGGCGATGACGGCTATTATGGAAGTTTCACATATTTCACAGGCGACAACCCATTACCGTTATGCGATGATCTATTGGAAAAATATCAAGGCAACATTACATCCACCAAAGGGATTCCAACCTACCAACTGCGACTATACACTGATTAAGAAGATGTAGTAGCAGCAATTATTTTATTCTCCCAAAAGTGATAAATCCCAAGCACGGGATTCTCATCCTCAAGAAAAAACAGGAGACTTTTATAATATAATAATCCTTGGTATAAGAGAAGATGACAGGCGATACCAACAAAAACGGAGTAATCTTCTGCATTGTGGTACACTAGTATAACAAACTATGGTATAAGATTTCACTAAAGAAAAGAAAGTATATGTAGAACATCTACTATCCAACCATGTCACGAAACCGATTATCAAATAAACATGTTACATGTGACTACAACACCCTCTAAATATCAGGAGGAAAAGATAGCCTGAGCATGAACTCATGATTACCTAACATGTAAACAAATCCAATTCCCTCCATCAGAACAAATGAAAAGTTAGATTCCATGTTTTTATACCAAGGCTTCAAGTCCCTCTCCTTTCATCGTAGACATGGATTGTAACGTCTTCTTAAATTGTATAGGACAACAATTGCAGCTAATGCTCTAAATAAGTAGATGAAAATATTAACCCAGAAAAGAATTAAACACAAAATTAATAAAAACACTAAAAGTTAAGGTTGTATTGGACTATATAATTGAGACAAAATATTTTATATGAGATTGGCCGCTTATTATACTAAAATGCCATTTTGTATAATAAGAAAGTATATAATTATACCAAAGTATAATTGTACAAAACAATAATTGATAATGTTATAAGCCGTCATTTAAAATGAGATTGAATCTTCCCGTTGCATTCCACATTATCAGATTAGTTATGGGTCAAATATGCTTTGTTGTATACATGTAAAAGTCTATTCTTGTAATCTACTGTTATCCAGCATTACTCAAACCCCTTATTATGCGTGACCTCTGGAGAGGAAGGTCTTGTTTGTTGAATGGGGTGTGCTGATATACAAGCTGCTGTATAAGTGAGCCACATCATCAAGTGAGCTCTGATAGATGTTT
>JBBRRF010000224.1:0-3854 GCA_038200885.1 Candidatus Nitrosocosmicus sp. | reverse complement strand
GACCACATTGAAGACCAGATGGATATCATTTTATCAAAAGATGGTGATAGTGGATAATGATTAGAGACATCATACATAAAACTTATAGGAGTAACATTCTCGGCTAAATCTAGCCAGAAGGATTCAAGGACATTTGATGCGTCTTTGTCTGCATTTTGAGCAGCAGTTATTATAGAAGAGTTAATGGCCCCAATGGATGAGCCAGTCAGAACGTCAAACTTGATGCCGTTTTCGTAAAGGGCTTTGTAAACACCACATTCATAGGCACCTAATGAACCTCCTCCTTGGAGTACAAGGACAGTTTCTTTATCCTGTGGCTTTTTATACCCGGTCATATTATTATCAGTAACATTAGTCAATTGTAATCATCTTCATTTATTTGTTATTGGATTTGACTGACATCAGGTTTAAAGATTAAATCAAATGTCCAATCTCCAAGAACCTTTAATTTCTTGTTAGCTGTTGGAAGGTTTGCCAAGTAGTAGGTACGCCAAAGCCACCATGCAATTAATCCGTGTAACTTTATTTTACCAAACAGGATTGCAACGCCCGTTCTTTTTCCTATTTGGGCCATCGTTCCTCTTGTCTTGTAATTAATTTTCTTTTTTTTCATTTGGTTTTCTTTTTCGTCTCCTTTTATGGATAAAACTATGTTTTTTGCTATTATTTCGCTTTGTTTTATAGCATGCTGTGCAGTTGGAGGATAAGATTTACCTGTGTGAGGATTTGGAACAGAAGCACAGTCCCCAACTGCGTAAACAGCACCTTCATAATTTTTTACTTCCAAATATTCGTTTGTCACTATTCTATGACCTCTGTCATGTTCGCATTCCAAATTTACTACTAATTTACTTGGTGATACACCTGCTGTCCAGATTAGAGAGTAGGTGGGTATGACTGTACCATTATCCAATGTTGCATTTTCTTTTGATACATCCTTGACCTTTGTATTTAAAATGAAGTCTACGCCTTTTGCTTGTAACTTTGACAATGCAAATTTGCCCAAATCTGCATCTATTTGTTCAAGTATTTTATCAGTGGCACTTACAAGTATCACTCGTATATCTGACATGTATATATTTTTGTAATATCTTTTAACCAAATCTCTGATGAAATCGTTTATGGATCCTACTGCCTCGACGCCACTAAAACCGCCTCCAACAACAACGAATGTTAACAAACTTTTTCTCAATTCTTTATTATCTTGTTCGAGGTTTACTTGCTCTAGAATTTTGATTAAATGATTTCTTAGTTTTATTGCATCGGTAATGCTTTTGAGGGTAAATGAGTTTGACTCTATATTAGAATTTCCAAAGAAATTGTTTTCGCTTCCCAATGCAATGACAAGACGATCGTACTTTATTGTATGTTCATGTAATTCTCCCGAGCTCTGATTATCTCCCCAACTGTGATGATCGTATCTACCAATTTTATGAGCTATGCCTATCTGTCGACTTTTTAAATCAATAGATTGTATCTTAGCTTCATAAAATTTTGCCTTCTTACAAAACGACCGTATAGGAGTTACAATGTGTCGGGTTTCAATCATACCCGATGCTATTTCGGGGAGCATAGGGGTAAAGAGAAAGAAATTATCTTGGTCTATAAGAGTAATTTCAACATTTTTATCATTATGAAAGTCTTTCTGAAGCTTTCTTAAAACACCAATCCCTCCGAATCCTCCGCCAAGAATTACTATGTGTTTAGCAGGAGAAGAGACAAAGGAAGTAGTAGGTGGCTGATTTAAATTTACATTTTCTTTAACAATATTATTTTTAGACATTTTACACTCGGGTTTTATTCTACGTGATGCTGATGTAAAAATTTATCATAGTATCTGACTGTTTTAATGTTAACAAATTCTAGCATTCCGTATCTTGACAATTCTCTACCAAAACCACTTCTCTTCACTCCCCCAAATGGAACTCTAGGATCGGAAGCTACAACATTATTAACAGATACTATTCCGGACTCTATACTGCTTGAAAGTCTTTCTGCTCTATCTAGATCCTGAGTCCATATACTCGCTCCAAGACCATATTCTGAATCATTAGCAATCCTTATAGCTTCCAGATCATCGCCTGCTATAATAATTGGAGCAACTGGACCAAATACCTCTTCCTGTGCTATAGACATTTTAGGGCTAACATTCTTGAGAACTGTGGGATTATAGAAATAACCCTTATTTCCTACTTGTTCTCCTCCTGTGAGGACCTCAGCACCTTCTTTAATCGAATCTTTAACCTGAGAATCTATTTTTTTTAAGCCACTGGCGTTCACAAGAGGTCCTATGTCGGTATCGTCTGATAAAGGATCTCCCACATTAAGCTTTTCAGTTTTTTGAACGAATTTTTCAATGAATTCGTTTGCTACACCTTTTATTACAATAAACCGTTTCGATGCGATGCAGCTCTGACCACAATTTATAAAACGTCCCATTATAGCACCATCAGATGCTTTATCAATATTAGCATCTTCACACACTATAAAAGGATCACTACCGCCCAACTCAAGCACCGTTTTCTTTACTTGTGATGTGGCTCTCTGTGCAACTTTTCTACCTACTGGAACGCTTCCGGTAAATGTTACAGCGTTAATATCTGAATCGATAAGTGACTCTGCAATACTTGAATCTCCTACAAGGGTATGAAATACTCCTTCGGGTATCCCTATATTGTTAAAGGCTTTCTCTATTTCAATTCCACACTGCATGGTAGCACTAGATGGTTTTAATACAATTGTATTGCCAACCATTAATGAAGGAGCTGCGAATCTTAATGCTTGCCAGTAGGGAAAATTCCAAGGCATTATACTACCCATCACTCCGATAGGCTGAAATTTTATCACAGTTTTCCTCGCGTCTGTGTTGACAATTTCATCTGTTGAAATAATCTGTCCGTTATCTGCATAATATTCCATCACCCAGGCACATTTTTCAACTTCCGACCTAGATTGTTTGATCGGCTTTCCCATTTCATTTGTGGCGGTCCTAGCAAGATTCTCTTTATCTTTTCGTAATGCATTAGCGAAAGCATGGAGATGAACCACCCTCTTGTTTGCATCTTTTTTCCACTCTTGAAATGCCATTCTGGATTTCCGCACTTTATCATTTATCTGATCTTTGGTCATTATTTGGTACCGGTTGATAATCTCTTCTGTCGCAGGATTTATTGTCTTAAAATCTATGGTTGCTGTTGCTTCTTCGGATTCTTTCATGGATTTATTACACCTCTACCAGCAATTTTGCCATCTTTCAACATCGTTAATGCTTCAGTTGCCTGATCAAGCTTAAATCGATTTGAAACAAGTGGTTTTATTACTCCCCTTTTAGCCAATGAAACCAATTCTAGTAAATCATCTACAGTTCCAGTGTATGATCCAATTAACCGGTATGCTCTTGTTGGCATACTTACTAAACTCAATTTGAGTTCGCCTCCAAATAGCCCTACCAGTACTACTCTTGCTCTTCTTCTAAGAAATTGCATATCCTCCTCTACGGTTTTTGATGCGTTGACAAAGTCGATTATCGCATCTGCGCCAAGGTTGTTCGTTAATCTCATAATGGCCTTTACAGGATCTTCTTTTTTTGAATTGACAGTATCATCAGCTCCGCCATCTTCTTTGGCAGTTTTTAATTTATTGTCATCTATATCCATCGCAATTATCCTAGCACCTGTGAGTGCTTTTGCTAACTGTATTGCCATGAAGCCTAGTCCTCCTGCGCCAACAATCACAGCATTATCATTTGGTTTTAGATCAGCGTTCTTTATTGCACCATATGCTGTGAGCGCAGAACATGACAATGTTGCAGCTGCATCCATATTGAGATCGTCGCCTATTTTTACCAAATATCT
>JBBRRF010000223.1:0-3855 GCA_038200885.1 Candidatus Nitrosocosmicus sp. | reverse complement strand
AGTCAAGATGATAAACTCCTTCTGTAATTCAGAGTTTATCTTTAATTTTAGATTAGACTCTGTCAACTGCTTATGGGAAATTTCAAGTTGGTCCTTTACTTTAGCTACATATCTGAGGACCTCTTTTTCATTCAAAAGAGTATCAAATAATGCCCCATAATTGTTTACAATGGATTTATTATTACTGTAGACTCCTCGAATATCGCTGTTGTTGGATTCAGCTGATTCTTCTACCTCTTCTTCTTCTACCTCTTCTTCTTCTTCACCACTTAACAACAGTATTTTAGAACTATCAACAATCAGTACGCTACCCATCGTACCTGTTATGCTTTCAAGTTTAACATGATCTTTAATATCAGAGATTAAATACAAGATATCCTTATCAATTATTTCCTTGTTTCTATACTCAGGATAAAGAATGATTATTCTTGCTCCTCGACCTATGGCTTGTTTTAAACTTTCTTCTAGACCTATTTTCCAAAGATGTTTAAAGTATCCTACCGAACTAGTAGTTAAAAGAACCTCAGTGCTTGCATTATAAACACTAGATAATAATAAATATTCACTGTGCTGTTTATCTCTAATTATCCTCACCGTATTCTGTAGGTTATCGACATTGCTGTTACTATGTGGCTCAAAAGCCCGATCACGAAAATTATTGCTGATGATATTATTATTCTGAAATGTTCCTTTTTCGCAATCCTCTAATTCTTTGACCTTAATATATGCAGGTATGGAATTATCCCAAATTGTATCAAAGAATTTTTGTTGTTGGTCTACAATTTCTGGAGTGGAATTGCTGCCAAGTAAGAGATCTAACTTTTTGTCATTTTCTTTTTTCCCTTTTTTACCCTTTTGGTGGGATATATTGGCGTCATAAATAAAATAATACTTGTTTTCATAAAGCATAAAGTTCCCTCTAAGGTTGTCTAAATGACGAAGATCAAGTACTTTCATTAAATTCTTGCAATAGTCAATGTTTTCTCTTGTAACTTCCATAATGTATCTGGGTTTTATTTCATCTTTATTTTTTCTAATAGAACCAGGATAAGAAGTTAATAATAATTTGTGCTCAGAGGATATCGATTCCAGTTTTCTAAAATCTCCAAATATATCAAGTCTGGATTTAGATTTGGAAGTTATCCTTGACACCGAATAAATACACCTAATACCCTTTTTATATTTATAAACTTGTGAAGTAAACATTCTTCCTTCTTTGTGATGTTAGTAAAAGAAGCACAGAAGAAAAGAGAATATTGATAGATATGACTCACAGCAAAAACTTGGCCATGATCAGAAATAATTATCCTATCAGTGGCCGATTACCTGGATTGCTTGTTTAGTTTAGATCAATTATACCAAATTACTATTATTATTTTTTATAACTTATGATATATCCATAAGCGATGACACTAGTGTGGAGATCTAATGGAGTTGATGAATAGCAAGTACGGATCCAAATTTAACAGGCCATCTGATCTCATCATTGATATATTTTCATTATCTCTAGAACCATATTTTAGCACGGTTATAAACGTGGACCGGGTGGGATTTGAACCCACGACCACCTACGTATCCTCTGCTAATTGCATGCAAGGCAGGTATTCTACCAGACTAAACTACCGGCCCATTTAGCCTGTTTCACTCAAACATATTTTCTCGTACTATTTTATTGTTTTTAATATCGCCTTTATAACCCTCTTTTTGAAAGACAAATGTATTATATAGTTTAGCTTCATAATTTATTCATGACCAAACAATATGCCAATCAGGATGTCCTTTGTGATACCAATTGGGTTAATGATAATCTCAATAATGATAAAATAAAAATCTTGGAAGTTGATTACGACGTGGAAAATGCCTACAAAGAAGGCCACTTGCCAAATTCTCACATGGTGTGGTGGAGAAGGGATATTAATGATTCATCAACTCGAGATATTATTAATAAACACCAATTCGAGGATTTAATGTCACGTCTTGGAGTAAGACCAGACGATGAATTGATCCTTTACGGAGATTTCAACAACTGGTTTGCTGCGTTTGCATTCTGGGTATTTAAGTATTTTGGTCACAAAAAAATTAGAATAATGAATGGGGGAAGAAAAAAATGGGAAAATGAAAATCGGCCTTATACCCAGGATGAACCTACTCCGAATCCTTCAAATTATGCAGCAGCTCCTCCTGATGAAGGCGTACGAGCTTATCTAGAAGATGTAAAGCGTTCATTTAGGAAACAGGAGGTCGGATTAGTCGACGTTAGGTCTGTAAAAGAATTTAATGGGGAGATAACATCACCCCCAGAATATCCAATGGAGCATGCTCAGAGAGGTGGACATATTCCAGGCGCTAAAAATATACCGTGGCTTCAGGCAATTAACGATGATGGGACATTTAAATCCGCAGAAGACTTGGAGACTTTATACGGAAAGCATGGCATTACACCTGATAAACATATAATTTGCTACTGCAGGATTGGGGAACGTTCATCGCATACTTGGTTTGTACTGAAATATTTGTTAGGGTATCCTTCAGTCAGAAACTATGACGGCTCTTGGACGGAATGGGGAAATATGATCGGAAATCCAATTGAAAAATAAACAGGGAGTTAAATATTTGATGTCTGGGGAAACTACTATTTCGAAACCTGAACCTGAATTGATCAAGAAAGGGAAATTCTATTTTATTTTTGAAGATTCTAAATTTTTAATATTGATGGACAAGACCAAACGTGGTTTAGAGGTTAAAGATACAATAAATGATGAAAAGAGTAAAGTGATTTCTGAAAGAGGTATGATTTATGATATGGAAGGGACTGGCCACAAGGTTGTAAAGCGCTGGTTTTATCCTAAATCCAAATATGATTTAGAGTTCGTTGCTATCGTTGCCGAAAGAATGGAAAAAAAATATAATGAAATAAGAGATCTGACTTGTCCGGACGAACTGTAGAATAGTTTATTTAAGTATACATAAGTTTTAATAACCTCAATAAAAAGTATTTATATTCAATGTCCCTCCTGCTATCAGATAGAGTTTGGGTAATGCTTTCTGAAGTTGCAAAACGAGGTGTTTATCCAACTCATAGTGCTAAGCTCGGAATATATAGGTTGCCTGTAGACATCGTTGGACATTCGGAGGTTAATGGGATTATGAGTGAACTCAAAACCCATGGATATGTTCTCGATACTTATGCTGACAGAATTTTTGTCACTTTTAAATGGATTGAAAAAGGGTTTGATATCTATACAAATTCAGAACAATCTGCAGAACTAAACGTAACAGTTGAAATAGTCATAGGGGAGGTGGTGGACATAATTTATCAGATAAAACCTCTAGAGACTTTTGGTGACTTTTATTGGATAAAAAATTATAGACAAAAGGCTGATCATAATGCTAAAATAATTATAGATAATATAATTCGAAATACCAAGATAGGACAAAAACTAATTACTTATTACCAGAAAATCCAGAAATTGAGCCAAGCAGAATCAATAAAAAAATTAGAATCTATCACTCCATTAGCAAACACTCAAAAGAATCTTAAGGAGGATACGAAATCATTAGTAAACCCATCTGATACAACGGCAACTGGAAAACCCTCAGGCGAGAATCTAAATGAAAATCAAGCAGTTGCTGTACCCTCTCCTATACCCGCATCTAAGGCAGCAAAACTTTCTGAGAATACAACAATTCAACTTACAGGCACTGGAACTGACGACCAGACAGCAGAAGGACCAATAGATACTGGCTTTAAGTCTAAAAGACAACCTGCAGGGAAGTTTCAAGGAATCCAAGTATGGGGTCCATATGATGCACCTGGACAACTTGGGATTTGGGGTACTGATGTGTGCGTTGATT
>JBBRRF010000222.1:0-3858 GCA_038200885.1 Candidatus Nitrosocosmicus sp. | reverse complement strand
TGAGAAAAAAAATTTCTAGAATAGATTTAAACAGCATAAAAGAGGCACAAAAGGTATTAGCAAAGTCGTCGATTAGAAAAATTGATCTAATACGGTCAAATACCTTTTCAAATATGTGTGGGAATAACATTTTTCTAAAATTAGAGTGTTATCAAAAGACTGGTTCATTTAAGGTTAGAGGCGCAGTAACCATGATTGATAGATTGGACGCTGATTCAAAACATGGAGGGGTTATAGCAGCTTCTGCAGGTAACCATGCGCAGGGGGTGGCTTATGCATCTGCTATGAATAAGATGTCGTGTACTATAGTTATGCCAAAGAATGCCTCCCCAGCGAAAATCGCAGCTACTAGATCTTATGGTGCAAATGTGATTTTAGAAGGTAATAACTATGATGAATCGTCTGTTTATGCGAAGGAAATTGCTACAAAAGAGGGTAGAACCATTGTTCCGGCCTTTGATGATCCTGATGTCATTGCAGGACAAGGTACTGTGGGTTTTGAGATCCTCGAGGATTTGAAGAATATCGATGAGGTATATGTTCCAGTTGGTGGCGGCGGCTTAATAGCAGGAGTGTCCTTAGCCATAAAGACCGTTAATCCTAAAGTTAGTATAATTGGAGTAGAATCTACAGCTTTTCCATCTATGAAAAAGGCTATCAAAAAGGGGAAAATTAGTAAAGTTCAGGAAGGCTATACTATAGCAGATGGAATTTCTGTAAAATCACCTGGAAAACTACCTTATGAGATAATAAAAGACAAGGTTGATGATATTGTATTAGTGGATGACCTTTCTATAGTAAAGACTATGTTTTTATTGATGGAACGTTCAAAAATTGTTACTGAACCTGCAGGTGCTGCATCCCTTGCTTATCTAATTTCAAATAAGAATAGTATTTCAAAAAACAAGAACATTGTATCGATATTATCAGGTGGCAATGTGGACATGTATCTACTAGGCCAAGTAGTTGCAAAGGGATTGATGCAAACAGGTAGACTGATAAAATTGTTTATTGAACTCAAAGACAAGCCTGGGGCCTTGAGAAATATAGTTAATGAAATTGCTCAAGCAAATATAAATATTGTTGAGGTAGTTCACGACAGACTTAGTTCGAATATTCCTGCCGGGACAGCCGGAGTATATCTGAGCTTGGAACTTGAAAACAGAGAACAGTCAAATGTGTTGGTTGAACTTTTCAGCAAACAAAAAATAAAGTACAAAATCATTAGTTGACTAGATAAAAAAATGTCCGGTCTAGATTACCATGTCGGATTCCACACATCATCACTCAAAGATCACGATGCATAACAATATTCTCTAAATCCAGCCCTATCAGCTGTTGTGCCTCCTATATTTATAAGAATAAATTCATCTTCTGCATTTAAGAAGGCCTCATTATACTTACGAGTATTTTTGTGTAGTTTTTCGTAATCGTTAATTGATATTTTTGTTCTTTGACCTATATCCTTTTCTAAATCCATACGCTTTACAAGATCTTTATAGTTTTCTTGGATAACTCCAGAAAATACCATGGCGCTACAACCACTGCCGTAAGAACCAAAACCTATTCGCTTATTAAATAAATCTACACCCTTTAAGAATTCAAATTCCAATAAACTTCGCAATCCCATATACATAGAAGCAGTGTATAGGTTACCAATAACAGCAGATGCCTGCAAAGATGAGGACATCTTGTTGTCAAAAGTCTCTTTATAGTGTTTTGTTTTCATAAACTCTCTTCTAAATTTTTCATCTGCCTTCATAAAGTCGGTGTCAGCTAAGATTGACTCAATAGTACCTCTGGGATCTTTGGGAATCGGCTCATCTGTTCCTATTTCAGAAATAATATTACTCCATCTTGATAAATGTCTCCATTCGTGCCTTAGCAAATAGGCCAAAGCCTTTTCACCCATTCTTCTATAGGGTAAATGTACGCTAATGTAATCAATATGATCTATGATTGATTCGTCCTTTCCAAGATTAATTATGCCAGACTGAATTGCCTTATCCTTATAACCCTCAAGGGCCTTCCTTACCTGAATCAGATAAAGCAAATTAGAGTATAAACCATTTACTAGTGGCGTTTCCTTTCCAAAAGGTCGATAAAAATCATACTCATTTTTTATGATGGTTGAAGTAACTTTCTCATCAAAAGACAATAGTCTAGGATTTTCCTTAATGAGTAATGCAATTGCGCCAGCACCTTGAGTATATTCACCTGCAGAACCGATATCATATTTTGCAATATCACTAACAATGACTATGGCTGCCTTATCGTTATTCTCTCCAGCACGGATCCAATTTGTGTTATCATATAAGGCGTACGAACCGCTCACACATGCAAACTTGCACTCTATACCACCTGCATGTTCGAGAGTACTTTCTCCATATACCTGTTCTAACATCCCAATTACAAATGAATTCATTGCTTTTGATTCGTCCAATCCAGATTCAGTAGCTACATAAATTCTTCCTATATCTTGGGGATTAAGATCATTGTTCTTCATTAACCTCATACAAGCATTTGCAGCCATACTTGCTGGATCTTGATTAGCGTCGGCCAAGGCCATCTTTTTGATTCCTATTCCATATTCTAGTTTTTGGGGGTCTATTCCTCTTGCTTCAGCGAAGTCTTTATAATCTATATAAAGTTTCGGAACATGGATAGCCATGTCGTCTATTCCAACTGGCACAATTGTAAAGTTTATGAAAATACATTTATAAATCTATTTATATAGGCTCTTGTTTATCACCATCCAAATCCTTACGACAGATTTTGTTTGTAAAAACCCAGGAGTTTATTGTTAATACTGTTTTACTACATCATATGAGTTATTTCTTTCTGCCGGTTTGTATCCCATAGCCTTTATGGCAGTAATTATGTTCTTGGACAACAGTTCTGTAGATCTTGCACCCGTAGCACTTACAACTTCTTCTCCTATGAGAGTCCCTCCAAAATCATCAGAACCATGGTAAATTGCTAACTGCGCCATTCCAATCCCATTTGTAAGCCATGATGATTGTAGATGATCTATCAGACCATTAAAGACAATCCTTGACACTGAAATCATTTTTAATAATTCAAAACCTCCCATGGGATGTTGAACCAGTCCACTACCTTGGATTTCTGTTTTATTGGGTTCGAAACTCCAGGGTATAAATGCCATAAACCCATTGGTTTTTCTTTGTAAATCTGCAATTTTAAGGATATGACGAGCCCTCTGTTCCACGGACTCTACAGTTCCATACATCATAGTTGCGGAAGATTTTATCCCAATACTGTGGGCCTTTTCCATGATGTCTAACCAAGCTTGACTAGATATTTTGAGTGGACTTATGACATCTTTAACTTCATCAACCAGAATTTCTGCGCCTGCTCCAGGTAGGGATTCAAGACCGGCGTTTTGCAAACGCTCCAATACCTCTAGTGGCGATGTCTTATCAACTCTTGCTATCATATCTACCTCTGAAGCAGATAATCCATGGATTGCAACGTCCGGACATTTTGCTTTGAGTGTCCTAAAGATATCTTCAAAATATTCGGTATTTAGTTTTGGGTTATGTCCTCCTTGAAAGAGGACTTGTTTTATATTGTAGTTAGCCTTTGCAAAAACGACCCTATTTAAAATTTCTTCCTTTGATACAGTGTATGACTCCTCGTGTCCAGGAGGTCTATAAAATGCACAAAACTTACAATAAGTTACGCACACATTCGTATAATTTAATATAATATTATTAATAAAAGTGACATTTTTGCCAAACATGTTTTCTCTAATAGAGTTACCAGCCAAGCCTAGACGTTGAATCTCGTGTGATTCTAACAAGTAGATAACATCATTTAACTTTATTTCATGATTTT
>JBBRRF010000221.1:0-3861 GCA_038200885.1 Candidatus Nitrosocosmicus sp. | reverse complement strand
TGAAAAACCGATACCAAATCGTAAGAAATATTCTCCCAAGATATGGGTTGTAGAGAGAACAAACTCATGGCATAACAGGTTTAGGAAACTTTTCACAATGTATGAAAAGAAGGATGAAAACTATCTTGGGTTGATACAGTTCTCTTGTGCTATCATAATCTACAGAAAATTAATTTTGGGATAGGCTCTTAATTAATATTTCATTTATATCCTAGATTCCGATATGACCAGAATAGGAGAGATATACCGTAGGGTTCATGGTAGATTAGTTGAGCGACCGACTAATTTTAGTTGGGTGATCCCTCAAAAATTGGCAGGTAGCGGCTTGCCATCATCTTACGATCAACTCACTTGGCTTGCAGCTAATAATATAAAAAGTTTGGTTACTGTCAGAGAGATTCCTTTACCGGAAATCTGGATTCAAAAAGTGAATTCTCAAAACTACGAGTTAGAAAATTATTTTTTGAAAACAGATGATTATAATGCTCCAACTATCGACGAAATTCATGGAGTGGTGGATTATATCGAAAAAAAGATTGAGGGAGATAAGCCCGTATTGGTTCACTGTGCTGCGGGAAAAGGAAGGACCGGAACCATCTTGGCGGCCTATTTGATCAAAAGAGAAGGGTTGACTCCATATGAAGCAGTTAAGAAATTGAGGCTCATGAGACCTGGATCAGTTCAATCAGAACGACAATCTATGGCCATTGAACATTATCATAGATTCCTTGACCAATAGATTTGCTACTGAGCATAAAACTGTAAAATTTAAATTGACATAAAATGTTCTATGTCTATTGATGATTAACATGATGTTCAATTCCTTACCAGATTATCTAGTTAGAATAAATAAAATGATGAATGTGATTATGGTATTTCTAGCATCATTTTTTATTATCACTTGTCTATTTTCTATTAATACTTCACATTCTATGCAATTAGTTAGTGGGTCGGGAGATAACTTGACCTCGGAGCTAGATCCAATGACCACAGAAGCTAGTCCTAATTATACCGCCAGAAATTATGACAATTCGTTACCTGATCTATTTGATAAGGTCGAGAAATCAGTGGTTCAAATAACTGAGCAGGGGAGCACTCAAGCTACAGAGCCTAGCCCCTCAAGATTGGGATCTGGATTTGTATATGATACATTAGGACACATTGTTACTAACTTTCATGTGGTAGATGGTTCAAAGAATAATAAAGTCTACGTAACATTTCTGGATGGAGTATCATATGAAGGTGATATTATAGGAACTGATCCTTATTCTGACCTCGCTGTTCTTAAACTTTCAGAAGTGGATAAGAATGTCAGTTCCAAATTGGTCCCGTTAGAATTGGGTAATTCTTCTACAATTCGAATCGGACAAAAAGTTGTAGCTGTTGGAAACCCTTTTGGATTATCTGGATCCCTATCTGAAGGCATTATAAGTGGTCTAGGAAGGCTTATGCCAGCTGGCGATAACGGTGGATCCCCACAAAATCCGTTTGATAAACCCCAAATATTGAAACCTGTTCCGTCATTTTCAATACCGGACATCATTCAAACAGATGCTGCAATAAATCCAGGTAACTCGGGAGGTCCATTAATTGATATGAGTGCTAATGTTATAGGAATTAATACGGCTATTTTCTCTAATACCGGCGTTTATTCTGGGATCGGATTTGCCATTCCTTCTAATTTTCTGACGAAAATTGTACCCCTCTTAATTAAAAACGGAGAATACGACCATCCATACATTGGGATAAATGGGTTTGATATCACTCCAGAGATAGCAAAATTATTGAATTTGCCTGAAGCTGTAGGATTTTTAGTGATCAATGTTACGGAGGATAGTCCCGCCAAATTGGCTGGGATACAAGGAGGCAATAAGAGCATGCGAATTAATGGATTGCCTATTGAACTTGGCGGTGATATAATTGCTGAGATAGATAATAAGCCTGTTAGAAAAGTGGATGACATTTTATCATACTTGGAAAATTATAAGCGAATAGGGGACAACGTTACCCTAACAATTTTGAGAGGTCCCGATCTAACTAGACAGGTTGTAACGATCCCGCTAACTGCAAGACCGTCCTTGGAAACGAATTTGACTAACCCCTCTTTGGGAATAATAGGTCTTGATGTAACCCCTGATATTGCGAAGATACTGAATATATCAAGAGATGATGGGTTCTTAATCACTAGCATAATTGGTAATAGTTCTGCATCTAAAGCAAATTTGAAGGGTGGTTATCTGGTTACTGAAGTTAATGGCACCGTAATAGAGTTAGGAGGCGACATCGTAGTAAAAATGGATAATATCAACATAAAGAACCAATTGGACATAAAGAATTATTTAAAAACTAAAAAGATTGGTGATTCCGTAATTATTACCGTATTAAGAGATGACAACTATTTAACAAAATCTCTAGTCCTTGAACCGATCAGCGAAAATCAACAAGTATTACAGGATTCAACAATAACTGGAAAAAATCCACTCCCACCTCTTTCAGAGGATGACCTTAAAGACTTTTTAGAATCGTGCTCCAAAGTATTGCCTAGGGAAGCTTGTGAATCGATGATAATTATAAAATAGTAATGTTTTCGTAATAGATGATATATATCGGCCTTAAAATAAAGTTATAGGGAACATGATTTCAAGGAAGGAAGATGAATTCCACTTGTTTTGCAAACAAGTAGTAGATTTGGACTCAGGTATACGTTTTTCGGGTATTGCGGATGAGGATGGAAAATTGGAGTCCATAGCCGAAAGAAGTGGACTAGTCCCTCTTTTAACGCCAGAGGAGAGGGCTCAATATGCCATTACTGCTGCTACAAGACAGTATACGCGTTTGAGGTGGGAATACATGTTGGGCAAAATACAATATGCTAGTTCAAAATACGAACACCTGATTAGAGCTACCATACCAATTACCGACGAAAATAGTACTTTATCTTATGTCTTACTATTGTCTTTCGATCCTGAGATTACAAATGTTCATCAAATTATTACGGGAAAAATAATTCCGTTCATAAATGAGAACAAGAACAACCTGACAGAATTACACAATAAATAGAGATAGTTACATAAGGGGCCATATTTATTCCAACATTTTTTATTATTATAAAATTATTCAAGTAAAATTTACTTATACTAAACGAAGGTATTATATACCAGAAAATTCTACTTAATGATGCATGAATAAGTTCAATATATTCGTAGTTTTAAGTATCGTAGCTGCAGCATCTTTATTTGGAGCAATGGTAACACCAGCTCTCGCACAAGACAACATGACCATGACTATGGACAATAGCACAATGGGAATGGGTCAACCAGACAACATGACCATGACTATGGACAATTCTTCCAGCATGATGGATAACTCTACACAAATGATGGATAACTCTACACAATAAACTAGAAAATACAATTAAATATTTTTTCTAGTTTTGATTTTTAATCATTCTCATTTTTTATTTCTATCGTCTACAAAAATCTATTCAGTCTTGTCAACTTTATGCGGTACTTCCTAGTGGTCAGATAAATTAATTGGTCAAGTCAGATTTGAACGTGCTTCAGGGTTTGTATCAAGTGGAGTTGATGGATAATCTGTAATATTTGGACTATTAGTCAGTGAGAAGGCATCATGAATGCTTAATCCATTTATCATAAAAATTACTAGGAAGGACATACCTATTACAAATGATTGGGTTTTAGATGAATAATTATTTGTATTTGTATTAGTTATCATCACTAGATCTCTTGCGTAATACGATTTGCATTAATAATTTATGCATTTATACTAAATTTTTGTAAAATATATATTTCTGACTCAATCCAGGCACCAAGTTCGATTCCTTTTAATTGTTTCTCAAGT
>JBBRRF010000220.1:0-3865 GCA_038200885.1 Candidatus Nitrosocosmicus sp. | reverse complement strand
TCAAAACCAAGCAGTATTTCACCACGTCTTACAAGAGCCATTATAGTCTGACCATTTCACATGGCATATGGAAAGAAGTTAGCTAAATATTTTGGGATATAGACGAATCATGCAACAAGGCATACTATAGGTATTACGGGAAAAAAAACCGATCAAAATTATTCTGTCCTAGAACTACTATTTCCAGTAGGGGTCGAGCAGAATGTACCTCCTCACAAACATAGTAATGAAAATATTGTATTTTATGTGGCCAAAGGAAATTTTCTTTTCGAGTATGGAGACAAAAGTATTAAAGCAAATCCGGGAATGTTTTTGAATTTCAAGAGTAACATTTTTCACTCATATAAAAAAGTTGGTGTAGAGGAAGGTAAATTAATTATGATTATATCTCCAGTAGGATTTGAAAATTATTTCAAGGAAGTAGGAATACCTATTAGAGACGACTATAATACCCCTAATAACAAAACCGATGATGACAGAATAACACTTCATATAGGAGAAACAAAGTATGGTCTAAAATTTGTAGGCGAATAGTAATCCCATTTACATAAAATTACCAAAAATTTTCAGTATGATTCCAATTAAATTAAATAAGCTATGAACGTTTAAGAAAATTAAGATAATTGCAAACAGTAATAATGATAAGCACTATGATAAAGAGGACCAGACCAATCAAGTCATATTACAACTAGGTAAAAAATCACAGATAATAGATAAATAGTCCATCAATTAAGGTATTTATGAAAGGCATTAACGTAAAATAAATTGGCAAGCGAATCAAGTTATAAAAAAACATTAAAGTATCTAATAATTTTGATGGTTTCGAGCATTATAATTGTCGATTTATCCATAGTATTAATTCCTGATGAACATTTTCAGCATGCGATTGCAATAATTAGTCTTAATATTGTAGGTGCTACTGCCACGGGTTTGGGCATAATAGCGATTGTAAGACACGGAATTTCTGGAAGCCATGGAAAATCTTATTTGTTTTTAACAATTGGTATTGCATTGTGGTTTGCAGCAGACTTGGGAATAATGTACTCTTATTTTGTCTTACATGTAGATGAATTTAAGCAAATAACTCTATTAGATATGCTATGGTTAGGCGGGTATATGTTTCTTATTTTTCATTTGATATCCATTATTAGAACAATAAGGATTAGAAACTTGTCTGTAACTCTGACAATTATTTCTGCAGTTATTATAGGGTTTGTTATAGTCAATTTTGTTAGCTTCCTACCTTTACCAGAATCGTTCTCAAATAATGGGGAGATTGATGCTGCTGAAAAAGGTTATGGATTGTCAGATCTTGTAGTTACAATACTATATCCAATTTTAGATTTATGTTTAATTATTCCCTCGATAACCATATTATTGAATATATATAGAGAGTATCAACACTCGGTACCTTGGGTACTTGCTTCGTTATCGTTATTAGTAAACGCGATAGCAGATAATGGCTATACAAATGATTACATCAACGGTTCAGCATCGGCTTTACCGTGGGATTTATTTTACATTGCTGATTTTATAATTATGTCTGGTGCCCTATTTTGGTATAACAAATATCATATTACCGACCATATTTCAAAAAAGAATAAAAGAAATGAATTCATCAATTAGGCCAGTTACCCTTCGCCTTCGCCTTCAGCAACTAAAGAACGGATAATTATCATTCAGTTAGCCATTATCGGGCTGTGGATCACTGTTTTCCCCCTTGGATTCATCTTCATCTTCACCTTCATCTTCAAAATCTATATTCTCTTCCTCCTCTTCCTCCTCTTCCACTATATCGCTCTCATCATCTTGTAGTTCATGGGTTTCATCTTTGATTTCATCCCTTTCGGCATCTTGATTACTCATATTGTCGAAACCTACTATACACAAATGGTATAAAAATTTTGAATAACTTATCGATTTAATATATATGGATTATTGTAACGGGCTATTTACACAATTTTTCAGGTATACTTATAGAGCAAGTATTATTTGAAATTGAATGATTGATTTCGTTAAATTTTCCTCCATTTCCTATGTTTATGTCTACACCAAAACTCCTTGTAAAATGATTGGAATTCAAGGAAGTATTTGTACTTTTGGTATCAACAAATATTCCGTTCAAGCTGCTGGATATAAGATTATCATTGATTATAATATCACGAGAACCAAATAAAGAAATAGAAGAAATATCATTAGAATCAAACGCGTTATTTGAAATCACAGATTCACCAATTGTGTAGAATTTTATCCCGGCAGTATTAGTATAGAACCGATTATTGTCTATAAGAACTCCTGAAGAATTTGCAGCATAAATGGAAATTTCATTCCCTGTGAAGTTTACTATAGATATACGGACATTTTTGGAGTTATTTATGTAGACTCCAATTTGAAAATGACCAACTATTCCATTCCCTGTTAAAGTAACATTTTCTTTATTTGATATCAAAATGCCGGTATAGGGGTTCAAGTAACCTGAACCTAAAATAGAAAAGTTATTTAAATTAAATACAGTATTATTGGTATTTATTGCTATACCATTCTCAAAATCACAATCTATGGACTCGTTTAGTGTATAAAACTTGCCTACATATGAATCACACTTAAATAAACTCGCATCTGGATTCATATTTTGACCACTAGCAAGTTTGGGTTCAATTTCAACTTCAAATTCAAATTCAACACACCATAGAACAAAAAATAGTGCAAAGATAACTGCAAAAGTGTGAAGAATACGATTCCTTAGCGTGAACACACAATTAGTTGAAAGCTCTGTTTTATTTATTTAGCGTTTAGTATCACACGGATCACGACTCATTAAGTAAATGTACAGCGAGGACCGCGACACTTATGATTACCTAATCTTCAATAATAATAAAATACTAGTTAAAAAAGTACAGACATGAAATATCCAAAATTAAAAGAAGGCCTTCATATGATATAAGGGCCGTTAACTTTGAGCCACCTTATTTTGATTTTATAATCGCTCATATTGTCTGATACTATTTTCCAGAATCGCTTAGAATGATTTCTTTGAATAAGATGACTTAGTTCATGTAATACCACATACTCAATTACATCCATGGGAGCCTTTAACAGATGGATATTAAGATTTATGATATTACTATATGTTGCACTGCCCCACCTACTTTTCAATTTTTTTAGCAATATTTTCTTGGGTGACACATTTAGAAGTTTGGAATACTTTACTATTATTGGACTAATAATTGGATAAGCCATGTCAGCTAACCATTGTTCATAAATGCGCTTTACGTCCCTTCTATTGGTGTAAATAATAAATCCATCGTTAGAAAAACTCAATAGATTCGAATTATTACCAATAATTCTTAATCCATAGTTCTTTCCAAGATACGGTAAAGTAGAATTATTTTGATAAAGGGGTACTTTAATTGATGCATCTGGATTATCTTGTTCTTTGATTTTTTGAAATATCCACTGTGCCTTTTTACTTACGAGTGACTCGATTTCTTTCAGGGATGATGATGTCGAAGTTCGTACTGACACATTACCATATTCAATCAAAATTTCGTTAGTTTTTCTTCTTCTTTGTGTCCGAATTATTTGAAATTCTAAAACATTATTGTCATAAATAATTTTATGTTTGTGGTTGAAAGAAGATGGTACACTCATAAATATTGGCTAATAATAATTAGAATACTGTTTTTATAAATTTAAGGATGTATAGAAAATGTCAATATCAATCCAGTAGATCTCTTGCGTAATTAGCACAGGTTAGCATGGTCTTTTGGCCATTATCGATTTCTATAACTAACAGATATTCATTATTCTATAATTTACCAATCCAGATACTATATCTGATATTCTGTCGTATTTTCTTAGCCTG
>JBBRRF010000219.1:0-3881 GCA_038200885.1 Candidatus Nitrosocosmicus sp. | reverse complement strand
TGTTAACTCAATGATCTGAAAGAGCAAAGTTGAGTTGTCACTTGACTAAACGAGACAATACCGACAAGATTCCTGATATTTTGAGCACGATTTATGACCTTTTCTGAAATGGTTCATCTTAATCGATATGAAATATTGAGAAGTATTTGAAACATCACCTTAAGTTAACAGGGCCCTAAGATCTTAATAACATACTATTATGAAGTAAGAAAGCCAATGCTGGTCAAAATTAATAGGATGAAAAGTTGGTGACTATTTATTGGGTACTCTTTATTTTCTATTATAAGCATCCTCTAACCGGACTATGTCAGATTCATCAAATTCGCCCATTGAGATTTCCAAAATCGTAGACGGGGATTGCAAATTTTTAACCCTGTGCTTTGAACCCCTCCTAATGAAAATTATGTCGTTTTCCTTTAGTATGCTTTTATTATCATCGAGTTCCACAGAAATAGAGCCCTTTAGAACTTTCCACCATTCTTCTCTTTTATGATGAAACTGCAAACTGGTTTGAGAATGGGGATTCAAATGTAATAACTTGACAGTGCATTTTTCATTTTCAACAAATTTTTCAAATTTCCCCCAGGGCCGATTTTCCTCATAAACCTCTATCATGTTTCTAGATAGTAAATGCTATCATGTTATTTAAAAATAAACAGCGCTTTTTTTGGGCCTTTGAAATTCGTAGATAATTTCCATTGAAATGAGGTTCGCATTATCAACTTATAGATGGCAATAAATCAGAATCATCTAATATCAAAAGTAGGATTAGCGGATTGATATCAATGAATCATCGAGTGTCCCAAAGCATTGGACAAATAAATTATTACTTCTCTTATAGATCCAAGTAGAGAATTCATCGAATGTAAATACTCTCTGGTGCTGGATTGCAATCGGAACATAGCCTCCAAATGTTATAACTTGAATCACGACGAAATCTTCATTTACGATTGCAAGTTCTTGTTCTCCGTAATCACTTACCTCATCAAGTAGCGTAGTATAAAGTATTACTGGTTTGCCTGATTCAGCAACGGTCTGAGAAAGGTCCATCAACTTCTCTTTGAAATTGTCTATCAGGCAATCTTCAAAGGACATTTGTTTACTTTCTTGTAGTCTCCGCACCTTTTTCAAGCAATCTTGTTCAACCAAAAGAATTTATCTACATTAAAGATCATTACTTTTGACTTATAACTAATAATTTTTACACATCATGGCCAACTATTTTTCAATTAGTTCAAAAAGAAGTGCTCCCGTTAAAAATATGAAAATTAATGAATCGAGATCACTGCCCCCCCCCTCGTGTGAGCCTCTAGGATATGGCCCGCTCTCGAAAATTACTGCTTTGGCTATCATGATTGCTCACAGATATTTCAGAACGCGGATAGTATAGAATTCTTTGATAATCTATTTTGTTCGCTCCCCTTGGTTAAAAAAGTGATTCTTACCTGAGAATATGATAATATAGAAAAATTTCTATTTTGAAAAGAAGTGATATACATTTTTTTAACATCAAATTCTAACAATAATGCAAGAGTTTATTATTGTGAGATTCACTACCTATGAAATTAAAGTATGTAAATTGAAATTTCTCTCCCGTCCAATTCTATCTTTTTAGATCCTTTATCTTCATTGGTTTTCTCTGAAAACTCAATCTTGTTTACCCGTACCAAGTTCTGCAGATCTATTTCGAAATTTTGTAATTTGGTAATTTCTTCAGAAGAAAAATTGGAAATATATGCTGTATCCAATATTTGGGTAGGAGAATATCCCAATTCTTTTCGAAGTTGCTGAATGTTTCGCGCCAAATCCTTAACCAAACCTTTTATTATTAATTCCTCGTTTCTGGAAGTATTTAATAGGAGAACCACATTTTCTTTTTCTCCTACCACATAACCGCTAGTTGGGATAAACGCAAAATCCATATCTGTAATAGTCAAATCTATTGATTTATTTGGTAAATAATTGAAATGATAGAACCCCTTCACTTGAAGCTGTTTGAGTATCTGGATCTTATCTTCACTTTCAAACTTGTCAATTAATATGCCAATATCACCTTTAACGATCTTAGCAACACTTTTTCTGTTTATGGTGATTGATGGCATTATTGGAGCTTTAAAGTTCATTAAACTTGTTATTTTTTCAACAATGGTATCTGCTCTAAGCTCTTTAACATCAATATTTTCAATGTTCATTTGTTCTTTTAACAATTCTTTTATCCCTCCCACTTTTAGAAATTCAATCTCATCAACGTAAATCAATGCGGATTCAAGCGGCCACCTCCTTTTCAACCTGTGTCGGTTTCTCAATGAAAATGATAATGATGATATCTCCTTGATCGTATCAAATGCTGCTTCAACTTTTTTATTAGCTATCATGGCTAATTCTTCACCTTCAGGCAGAACTTCCATCAGAATCGAATCAAACTGCTTAAAACATGACTGATAAAGGTATTCGGTAAAAAATGGACATATAGGATGAAGTATTATATCAATAGTCAATAGACAGCGAGATAATATTCTATATACAGTAAATCGTCTATTCTGGTTATCCAGATCATCGCTCCAAAGATCATATCTTATCAGGGGGACATAGGTTTGACTCAATGAATTTATTATAAAGTCCTCAACCGCATGAGAAGATTCATGAAATCTACAGTTACTTAACAATTGAGCGGATTCGTCAATTAGGTCTTTTAACTTTGTTAAGATCCAAATGTCCTGACTCCTCAGGGAAAGGTCGTTTGCTTTCCAACCCGACCTAGAGTACCAATCACCGAATTTGAATTGATCATAGACTGCATTTTGCTGATAATAGATATGCAAGAAAAAAAGTGTGCTTAAAACCTGATGAGGTCTAGAGGACATTTCCTTAATGTCAAAATTCAAAGGCTCTATTGGAGAAGATTTCCAGATAAAGTATAATCTCACCAGGTCCACAGGATTGTCAATTAAGAGGGATTTTGCATCAACGACATTTCCCAAACTCTTGCTCATTTTGTTTCCTTTATCATCCAACACATGACCTGTGAACAAGAATGATTGAAATGGAGATTGAGGACTTTTTTTGAAGATAACATTTAACATCAATAAAGTGTATGCCCAACCTCGTGTTTGGTCAATCCCCTCTGTCAAAAATTCAGCTGGAATTAGTGTATCGTATTCTGCATCAGAAAGTGATGAATAAGGGGCACTTCCGCTGTTATGCCATGTATCCAATACAAATAATTCTCTTTTCATTTTATTTTGACATTTTGGACAATTAATTAATACTTCATCTATCCAGGGCCTGTGTAATTCAAAGTTTTCTCCATCCGGCAAATACGAGGCTCTCGCAACAATTGCTTTTCTGGAAAACAATCCTTCTATAAAAGAGCATTTAGTACATTTCCAAATTGGAAGAGGTGTACCCCACACCCGCTCCCTCGATATACACCAAGGAACCTTTTCCTTAATAATCTCGAGAAACCTATTTTTTGGTTGCTCGTAAAAATAATTTACTTTTGAGGCAGCGACAATAGGCTGATCTCCTAATATATCAATCATGTAAAAATACTCTCTCCTTGCCAACCAAACTATTTTGTGATGAGATCGCCAGCATGTAGGATATTTATGAGTCAGCTTGCCGATCTTTACTACCGAATTTGTCAATTGCATGTCATTAACGACAATTGGGTCTACATCTCTGACGAATTGATTTTTATATTTGCCAGCATCTTTAGTAAAGAACACCTTACCATCGATGGGTACAAAGATTGGTATTTTTCGTCTAGTTGCAATTTCAAAATCCTCTTCTCCATTTGCCGGTGATAAGTGGACAATTCCGCTGCCAGTAGTTACATCCACAAAATTTTCTGCGACCACAAAATGGATTTTTCCTTGGGA
>JBBRRF010000218.1:0-3885 GCA_038200885.1 Candidatus Nitrosocosmicus sp. | reverse complement strand
TGTCTAGTAGAATAAATTTAATTATTCCTATTCTGTGAAATCTGCATCTACTATTTGTTACCATAAGTTTAGAATTGGTGCAGGTATTTGGGAATTAGTAATGTGCCATTAATCAAGAATTATTATGTTGGTTGATAACTTTTTTTACCTAATTACAAAAGGTCTCTTTGTTAAGGAAATGCTGCTAAGGAAGAAATCCATGACAGAAACAGAAACAATAACAGAAAAATTAATGAATGATAAAAAAGGTATAACGGCTAGAGGAATATTAAAGTAAAGCTAAGATATCCCTTTAGTTTTAGGTACTATATTATATTAAATCAGAATCATCAAATAAAAAATTAGAAATACTTTGTTATTATTTGATCAGCATTGTTGACCATATTTGATTCACAGTTACTTCCGCATCCAAAACAATCTTTTATTATAATTATCATATGGTTTATTATACTACTTTTAATGATAGGTTCTATATGGTTTGTTTGTATTCATTGTTTATTAAATGGTATCTAAGAAAGTTACACCAAAGGATGATAAGAAAGGATTAGCATCTGCTGATAAGGAAACAAAAAAGAAGGTCGCAAGTAAAGGCGGAAAGGCCAAAGCCAAGGCCACTAGTCCAAAGGCCACTAGTCCAAAGGCCACTAGTCCAAAGGCCACTAGTCCAAAGGCCACTAGTCCTAAGAAGAACAGTGGCAGTGCTAAGAAAAAATAGTATCTAATCCATAATACATTATTTTTAATAAATTTTATTTCTTTATTAATTGTGAAATCATATGAAATAATGGCATGATTGGTTAAATAATCTCTGCCTTATGATAAGTCCTTTTTGCAATGAAGACTAAATCGTAATTCCAAATTGTATTTGATTAATCTATGAAAACAACTGTCTAAGTGATTCATATCTTTTGATATATTCAATTCCTTTTGGAGATATAACATAATGAGGAATATCTGTGTATTCACTATTTAATATGAGATTCTTATTAGTAACGGGTTTAATGAACTGATTGGATAATAATGATGATAAAGTATGTTTATTTGTTGAGATTCTATACTTAGTTAGAGGGGAAGGCTGGTTTTTTAAATAAAGCAGAGCATCATATACACATTCATAGTGGGTCCTGTACTCATTTACTTTTACTTTTTGACTTCGAATTACCACTGCCATGCCTGATTCAAACATCATAAAATAAATATAAATCTTAATACATCCATCGATTAAAAATAACCAATTTTTATTATAGGTAGAAGAAGTAGTAAAATCATTGATAATATAGTCAAGAAGGCTAAAAAATAATATTATCAGTGCAAATTAAGGCTTTCCAAATAAAATGTTCCATACTTCCATTATCAATGTTCTACATAAATAGTAATTTTAAAAAATTTGATGATTCTAAGGAGAACTTCCGAAAGTTGACTTTATCAAATACCCGTGAAATAATAGCTTCATAGTATTAATACTGCCGCACTAATTACTGTTGTCCACATGCCATCTTTGTTTCCTGCAGCTGACTGGGTGAAATTTTGTGTTTTGTAAATCTTTCCTGAAAGTTTCCATTGTTCTTCATTTTGATCCCACGTAAGCGTTGGATCAGTGGGTAATCCGATTGTCGTGGCAAGCATTTCCATAGCCAAATCCTCTGCATAGTCTCCGGCCTTTGAAGCTGTTTCTCCAGTTGAATGGTGTTCTGACAAATACCCATATTGAGCATCATCTGCTGGTCTAGCTAATCCAATGGATGCGGCAATTAGTCTGTTTGGCTCATTAGTAGCTGATCTCGCCATTACCGTAAAAACAATTTGTCCTGGTTTCAGATATCTTCTTCCTTCTTCTTTATTTACTATCCTACACTGTGGTGGTTTGATACTAGATACCGATACCAAATTCAGATCGCTTATCGAAGCATCACGTAAGGCGAGTTCAAAACTAGTGAGATAATCTTTGTGGGTGCCTCTACCTTTAGTAAAAAAGATTATTTTCGGAATATATGTCATAGGGTCTGACAATGTAATTTTCTTGCATAATTCATGCTCTCCATCCATCTCTAGACAAGTTGTATAAAGGCTAGGTTAAAAACATGGTTTTTTGGATTGATTGATTGATGGTTTCTAAAATGTATAGATTTTTTTGCATTAAAACTACATTGACTCGACAAATACACGTGTAATAAAGATCCAAGACATTGTCATTTGACAATGTAAATCGGGTTTTAGGCTTTAGAATGGATTGCCTTATACAATGGAGTTTTATTGACGATTTGATATTGATGATTTACCAGTCTAAAAACGGTACATCTCAATATCACAGTGAATGGTGATTTTTCTCAATTTACACCAAACATAGTTATGTATCAACGCCTCCCACCAATAAGATTAAAATATATATAGTGAACTTTGATTTAGTGGCAAAAGTCATAGCATCCCATTCGTACAAAGGAGGAAACGGTAAAACTACTTTAGCAGTAAACCTTTCTGCAAATCTGGCGTCAAAGGGATACAATGTTTTGCTTGTTGATATGGATGTCTATGCCCAAAGGTTTTGGCATAAAGGAAGTCAATGTAAAATATACCCTTGATGAAGCCATTAATCTAATACTTAAAATATTTTCTAATACTGAGCAACATTTGGAAATAATTATAGATCATGATTCGTCATGCCATTTAGTGGATAATTCATCAATTCTTACACTTTTCAGGAAATTGAAATTGCGTAATATTGACATCAAGATCGTAGTCGAAATCGACAAGAAGAGTGCTAAATATTCAAAGCGACTAATGAAATTTAATGATATGACATTCAGATGATCTAGATGGATGCTGCTTTAGAAACGAGCACTCATACTGCTTCTGCCACTTCTTTGAAAATGGATTAAGCGGCCTGGTACAAGAAATCAAACCACTGGAGAAATTGACCCAATTCTTCTATGTAGATAAAAGGAATTTTGTCAACCATCAAGATTCTTTATTTAAGCATCTATGGCATGATTCCGTTCCAGCAAGATAAAAAATAACAGAAATTGAAAAAAGCATAAAAGAGGTCATCTTAAACCATGAACCTAAGTCAGAAATTGACGTCAATTCAAATGAAATACTTTTTCGGATAGTGGAATCTAGTGTAGATCAAATACTGATCTTAATTCCCTCAACTAATCTCTTTTGGGATTTTTACAATAGCAATCTGCTTGTCTTAATCACAAAGATGTTAGTCAAAGACGTGACGGCAAAGATCCAAATTTACATGGAAGATGAACAAACAGCCCTAAAGGATGAAATACGAAATAAACTCAAGGAATTATCTCAGGATCTGGACATTAATACTAATTTTTTCTCCAAAAAAAAAATTCCTCAATTACATCTATCATTAATTGTGGACAATGTTGTTTTGGTAGAAATTGATTACAAGAACGAGGAACCTATTCTTTCAAAAAAAGAACTTGACCCAATAGTGTCCTTTTCCATTAGTGATGCTCGAGTATCGTCTTCAACTTCAGTTTTTGACATATTGTGGATACAGTCTAATTTTGAAAGACAAAAAAAGATTAAACAAACCTATTTTGATATTTTTAAAGGATTCAATATGAAAAGCGAGAATTATAGCAGAGATTGGAATTTTGAAAAAAAAGTAATAAATAATCTAACTTCAGTGCCCAATAATATTCTATTAAATAACATCCTTAGAGCCTACCCAAAATTCGATAGGATTATAGCTCATTGACCCTTTTGTTAAACTGTGACCTGTATCCAGAAGGAAGTGGAAGTAAGGTATACCGTTTAGCACAAATAAAGGAACAAGGTTTATAGCTCGGATTAACAAAATATAATCTAGTCTAATCTATGGCAACAGCACTTACCAACAACAAAGCATCGTTTGTAAAGATCTAT
>JBBRRF010000217.1:0-3907 GCA_038200885.1 Candidatus Nitrosocosmicus sp. | reverse complement strand
ACCAAATCAAGCTCTGACGATAAAAAGACAACAAGCTCTGAAGATGACGACAGCACCAAATCAAGCTCTGACAGCTCTCGTATGATTGCTCCTCAAAGTGAAACTACAGCAACAGAAACAGGTAAACCAGTAGCTCCAATAGCATAATAGGATCGACAATGATTAGGCTATACAGGTGCGAATGAAAAATTCCATACCTGCAACCTAAAACTAAATTTTTTATATTTTTGATTTATTCAGATTATTAGTTTTATTTTTTGATGTATTATTTCGGGTCATTTACTGTAGATAATAATCATCTTCATAAATGAAAATTCCAAAGCGCAAGTTGTTAGTCTAGAAAAACTCATTTTATTTGCAGCTAATCTTTATTTTATTATGAATTTATGAATCTCAATTTTACAATTCTTTCATTTGGCAGTACAACCTGTAGTTTTTTCAATGGTAATTAGTTTCACGAAACGGATTCAAATATTTTCTTGAGATCTTCCTTTAGGGCTTTGTATTTGTCCAATCTTTTTCGTCCTTCCTCCGTGGATGGTATATTCTCTAATAATTTTCGTTGTTCTTTTTCTGTTATACAGTCAACCGAGTTCAGGATGTCTTCTAGTTCAGACTTTGATAATTCAAGTGTGATTAATTCATTGGGATGATTCGTTTTAACAATTTTTGTCATGTTCATATTGATAAGTTCAAATTAATATCTTTGTTCATAACCAAACACGGACTAGCCTGGGTTGCAACGATTTTCGACATTAAAATTAATCGAAATGGTTAAGGTTAAACATTGATCGATCCAAATAAATTCATATCTTAAATAGTCTCAATTTATGCCTTCATAATGCAAACTAATTCTCTCTTAAATATTCAAATGTTACTGCTGTGGTATAGTATTTCTCAAATTCATTTGTATTCTAATTTCAAATAGGATGGAGTACCTGATATTTCGTTAGTCTCAAGAATTATCTTATTTTTAGACTCACTTCTTCCCCATGTCCGATTGGGACTGTTACTGATTGAACAAAATCTTTTTTCCTTATATGTTCTATATATTTGGACATACTTGGTCTATATTCTTCAGGATACAATACATTATCTGTAACGATTACTCCACCCTTCTTGACCATTGATATAGCTAAATCGAAATATTCCGATAAATTTTCTTTATCAGCATCCAAAAGAATGAAGTCAAAATATTTGGATTGATCGTCTGGATTATCATTAACATAGTTTGATAATTGCTTTAGCACTTCTATAGCATTTCCTTCAATTATTTCTATTATGCCACTGACTCCAGCATTCTTAAAATTTGTTGTTGCTTTCTTAATCTTAAGTGGATTATTGTCTATGGTGGTGATGTTTCCTTTTGACAGGCGAGAGTTTTCTTTATTCTGATAAAACGAATATGCTAACCACAGTGTCGAGTATCCAACAGATGTACCTACTTCTAATATCTTTTTGGCATTCATTGATGATAGTAAGATACTAAAAAATTTTCCAGTGTCACAGGTAATCGCAAGCATCGAATCTTTATGGGATACCTCTGCCAAGCCTGATCTTTCTAATGCTGATTGTTTTTCCAGCTCGGTTAATACTTTAATAATTCTCGAACGCGTATTAAGATCCACATCTGACATTTTCTCTTACTATGGTTATTTGGTTATCCTAATATTAAAACGAGATTTTTATTCTAAATTGATAGAATTTTTTGGTGGTTGTCGTTCAAGTATATAGTTAAATGTGAAATAATAAGACTCTTACTGTGGTAAATCAGGATAGTGCCAATCTTGATAACCTCATGAATCTAAATTTTCTTGATTATTTAAATCCTCAATAATATCTCTAGGATTGGAACTTATCAAAGTGATTTTCTGTTTATGTACTTTTTTGGTTTCAAATAAAGTTTATAACCTTATCTAATAGAGATCAATATCTTTGATTTGTGAGTTTATTTATTCAAATTTATTAATAAAATATGTCTTATCAATTCCTTGGAAAGATTGAGAATGAATGTTTAATATCTATGCCTTAGGGTAGCAGGGGAAGCAGGGATACCAAATCTATGTTTGCGGGTAGTCAAATGATTACAGTCTTTTAAGCATTTTTTTCCAATGGTACTATCGTGAATAATTTTAGAAAAAATAAAGCGAAACTAGTAATAAAACTATACAAAGAAGAGAAAACCACTCGTGAAATTTCTCAAGAAGCACATGTTTCTTTTCGAGAGCTAGGCAGAATAATTCGTAAATCGAATGGGGAAAAGGAATCTAAGGTTGTGAGTAACCAATCAAAGCCTATAGCATGTTCCTAGCACGTAAACCAATTATTACAGTTGTGATTCGTCTTGGCCTCAGTTGTGAGGAAGTACAGCAATACTATTTTGAGTATTTGTCTCTCAATGACCTGGATAATTTTGTAAAAATCATTAAAGATCATAGTCACTTTTTGCCTTTTCTATATGACGTAGCGGAGAAAGTGAAAAGTCATGAATTTGATGAGTCTGATGTTAATATTTTGATTCATTACATGAATGATGCTAAAACCCTGATAAATATTAGGAATAAAGTTCAACACGAAGTCAATATGTTAACCGTCAAGCGAGATGACCTGTTATGATACAGCAGATCTGAATGATTTACTTTATAATAACAAGAGAATTGTAATCGAATGCTATCATAGATAGGCACAAAATCTTGAATTTAAAGAAAAACTGAAGATAAATCTTCGGAAAATGTTCAAGGTACAAATATTTTACAAATATGAAACATAATATCTCAAATTTGAATGTCTCTTTTCACTATTCTATACCAATTAGCAAATGTTTTCTAGATATTTTACCCCTAATAGCATCATAAAAAACACAAAAGCTATCTACTGCCTGTACCTTTCATATACTGTCATCAATGTCGTTTCAATTATTGACCAAGACCAGTTTGGTCAGCCTGCACAAGAAGGAAAAGGATTCAAAGGTAAAGGAAAAGTTGATGTTAATAATAAGAGTAAGAGGAGACGGACATGTTCCATTTCGCGTAGTCAAGGAGATTAACAGAAGCAATCCATGGGCCTACTGGTTAAAAAGATACGATAAAGAAGGTATAGATGGATTAAAAGATAAACCAAAAAGTGGAAGGCGTCCACAAATAATCGAACAGGCAGAATATAAAATAAAGACAATTTTAAAGGAGAGCAAACAAGGCTGGACCACAAAACAGATAGAACAGCTGATAATAGAGAAGACTGGAATAAAGTACCATTATGCCCATATATACCGTATTCTTAGAAAATGGGGGTTTAAACAGAAGGTACCAGGAAAAGTACATGTTAATACAGCATCTAGAGAAGAGAAAGAAGATTTCAAAAAAAGACCAGTCAGATACTTGTGGGTAGCCTATACCAAAAACGGTTTACCATAGTATCTTTAGATGAATCCTTCTTTTTTTATGATTCTCTAGTAAGAAGAGTATGGATATACGAGGAAAAAAGACCAGTGGTAAGGACAACAGGCTCACATAAATATTCATGTTTGTTTGGTGCCATCGATACAAAAAGTAACCAACTCTTCAGACAGTATGATAAATTCAACTGAGATTCCTTTCTAGATTTCCTAAAGACAATCCATTCCAAGTTTCCAAAATGCTATTTATTTATGGATAAGGCTTCCCCTCACCACAGGTCAAGGAGGGTAAAGGACTACATAGAGGAGAACAGGGATACTCTCATACCAATACACCTTCCAACTACTTCTCCTGAGTTTATGATGTTAGAAGAGGTATGGAATATGGCTAAGAGGGAGTTGCTTGTCCTAAAGCACTATTCATCCTTTGAGGATTTTAAGGACAAGGTATTCCTATATTTCAGGACAAAGGGATTCAATCTTGATATGAGAAACTATCTGTTAAGAGTAGTT
>JBBRRF010000216.1:0-3930 GCA_038200885.1 Candidatus Nitrosocosmicus sp. | reverse complement strand
TTTGTTTGGCTAAAATTGGTCATCGATATATCAATAGCATACAAAGGAGAAACATTCAATATTCCAAATATTAGTATCATTATTGAAAGTAAAATCATCTTTTTAATCATCATTTGATAATGATGAGATGTCAGCATTATTATATTTATTATTATTTAGTAGTGGTCTTTTTGAAATTACAACAATCAAATTTATTTGTGGTTTGGTGCTCATCATATCTGCAAGAAGTAATAGTTTTTAGCGAATTATACAAAAATACCAAATAGACATCATATTTTTTTACAACACCAGTTTGGGAATTTTTTGATTTGAATTATCACGGTCAAAATGTATTATACCTTGACCGAACAAAAAAATGGATGGTTTTTGACGGCGCCATGATAACGTGATAAAGTTGCATTGATGGAGTTACAATGTGCTCTGTTGCACGATTCATTTAGATTACAAGTAATTCATATTTCATGTCTAAAGAGACATGAATTTGTTATACAGTGCTGCTCTTAGCCTCAGTTATTGTTTCACATTTCCATCTTAACAGTTTTGTAAATGCATGGCTACTCCCTAGTGTAAATAATGATGCTCGTTTAGAATAAAATTATTGACTTTGAAATTCTAAATACACATTAAAAAATACATTAGTTATATTTTGCTAAAAACGATACTATACCAATTAACATATTTACATAAACCATAAATGTCCATTCCTCTATTTTGGTCCAAATATTTATGGATGGCCTGGTTACATTCTCATCCTTCAATAATAAACGTGGAGTGGGGTTTGTTTACATGTCAGAGGGTTATGGGTTTCCTGTAGAGACAATGGTATATTAATTTTGGTCAATAATATACTATGGATAGAACTCAACTTAGGAAAAAGACCATAGTATTAAAGAATGCATTTAATTATTTGAATAACAATTATAGAAAAATTACACATGTCTCAATCAAATAAGAAAATATTTCAGGAGGTTTCGGGTAAGTTGGTAGATCCAGATAAAATAGATTACAAATATCTATTGGACCTTGAGAATAAATCCGTTTTACTTTCTCTAGCCAAAATTGCAGGGATGGATAATAACAAGATTTCTGCTTATTCTAAAGAGAATTTGGCAAATTACCTCTCGATTGAAATTCCAAAGGAATTAAACAATTTGGTCCGTAAGTTAAACTCAAAGGATCGCTTAGCGTGTGAGTTAGTTTCTTCTGCTGGAGGTTATATGCCACTCTGGGAGGTTAATCCCCGAGTAAGTATTGAAACTAAGAAACAAGAAAAAGCAATAGTAGATTCAACAAATGATAAACAATCTGGAAAAGATGGATGGAAGAAGAAACAAAAAGACATCAATTTCGGATTCACATCTATGGTGGATAAAGCGGAGGATGATGAGGATGATGAGGATGATGAGGATGATGAGGATGATGAGGATGATGAGGATGATGAGCAAGACAATTACTACAACTATGATGATAAATATGATAATTATAGTTGGAGGAGTGATCCAGTACTTTATGGATACTATAACCGTAGAAGAGAAAATTCGTTGTTAGACCTCTTTGGATTTTGTAGATTACTAGCTCCTTATGATCCAAGACCTGATAGCCTGTACAAAAGACAGGAGTCAAAACCCTACTTTCTAATACCAAAAGAAGCAAGATCTTTTTTTAAAACAAGGTCTACCAAATTAGAAATCGTTCCACTAAACTATGACCATAATACAAAAGAACCGCGTTCGCTTCAAGCACCCCAGCTTTTGGATTTGATGCAATCCTTGTTAGACGATATATCCTTAAGGCCACCAAAACCTACTCCCAAACTAGGACTCTTGCCAAAGAGTACATTCTTACCAATTTTCGAAAAACATGTCTCCAAATCTCAGGCCTTTAAGGGAATTAAGGGTGCAAAAAACTATTTTGATTGGAAGGTTTTTAATGAAATGCTTACTGCCTTTGCGTATGATAAAAAGCTAATAAAAAAAACCATTACAGAAAAAAATACAGAAAGAGTAGAAGTAATCCCCCATAACGTAAGCAAATTAATGTCAAGCGATCGACTTCTTAACGAAACTTTTCTGCAATGGTGGGCACAAGGAAAAAACAATGCTGCACCCTTTTTATTCAAATCTAAAATATTTGAATTTGATCCGGGTATGCGAAGACTAAGATCTGACGAGATTAAATCAAGACAAATACTTTATGAACAAATTAGGAACGAAATGAAGCCTGATACCTGGTATTATTCATCAACCTTATTGGATAAATGTGAGATTGAATCAGGTGCAAGACTTTTCAGAAACGATTTTGGCTTGAATGTATATGGACCTCAAGGCCTGATAACAGATAACGAAATATTAAGAGAATTTATCTTTAATATGATAATATTTCCCCTGTGTCTTTTGGGAATCATTGAAATCAACAATTCCAAGATGGAATTAATATCGCTTGGAAGATGGGGTAAGACGCCTATTTCTATAGATATCAAGTCAGATTCCTTAAGACAATCTAAAACTAATACTAGTAACAATAGTCTGATTACAGTAACGCCTAACTTTGAAGTGATTCTGCAAACACAGTCGCCAGAGGGTCGTTCTCTTGCTTTTCATCTGAGAGAATTTTGCAATTTACAGAATAAATTGGATCCTAGTGCAGATCCAGTGCAAATTTTTAGTTTGTCTAAAGAAAGTGTTATTAGATCTCTTAGGACTGGAAATTACACTTGGCAAAAAATTTTTTCTTTACTTACCGATGCTGCTTATCCTTCAGATATACCCGAAAACGTTAAACATGAACTAAAGGTATGGGGAGAACGATATGGAGAAATCGCGATAAAAACGATAGAAGTACTGGATTGCAAAGACGAGATTATTGCAGAGGCTCTTTTAAATGATCCAGTAATTAGAAAGCAGATCATAACCAGGGTAGGAAAAACCACTATAGAAATAAGACCCGGTAGTAGATCCAGTATTTTATCAAGATGTGATAAGTTGGGATATTTTATTAAAACATGATCCATTCAAGAAAGATGGCAAAACTCTAGTTCTTGCTTAAAAGATTACCTTTTAATAATTTGAGTTTATAATAATTTTGGTAAAATCTATATTTCTATCTCCGAATTCAAGCATAAAGGAGCCTCTGTACTAATTTCTCAAGTAATATAATACACAAAAGATCTATTAACTTTCAGAAAATATTTGACCTATCTGTATAATAAACAAAACAACTTAAACCTTGAATTTTGTAATAAGTACAGGTGTCCTCAAAGCCAATGATTATACAGGGAGACGGTACTATCCTACTTGAAGTTGAAAGCGAATCCTATCCAGAATGCAGGGACTGGCTTTCAAGATTTGCTGAGCTAGTAAAATCTCCCGAACACATTCATACGTATAAAATAACTCCTATTGCAATATGGAATGCTGCAGCATCAGGATTAAAAAGTAATAAAGTTCTACAAGTTCTAGAAAAGTTCAGTAAGTATTCACTTCCTCAAAACATAGTAATAGATATACGTGATTGGTTTTCTAGATATGGAAAATTAAAACTTGAAAAAATTACAGATAAAAAGAGAAACGAAGTCCAGTCATCAAGCAAAAATATCAACAACGATTCCCAATCTCTAATCACTTTTAATAGTAATAGTAATGGTTATTCAAATATCAATTTACTTGTTTTAAGTTCGTCAGATGATGTACTGATAACTGAGATTTATAACAACAAAAGTATTAACAAATATGTATTATACAAGCTTGATTCTAACAATCTGTTAATTGATGCAGAATTTAGAGGACGAATAAAAAATGCATTAATAAAAATAAGATATCCTGTTGAAGATCTAGTTGGATATGTTACAGGAGATCCTCTTCCTTTAGAAATCAGAGACGAAATTGCCTCTACGGGAGAAAAATTTCATCTTAGGCGTTACCAACAAGATGC
>JBBRRF010000215.1:0-3940 GCA_038200885.1 Candidatus Nitrosocosmicus sp. | reverse complement strand
TATTATGTTCTCACAAACAATTAGTAATGACATTATCTCCAAAGGTAAAATAAAATTTTCAAAAGTAAATTTTATATTCCAATATCCAATATTTTGAGGTAATATATATAGATGAATTATCAAAATAACTAGGCTCATTGTTTTTAGAGAGATATTTTAAAAAAATAATATAAAGTATGCAATAATATATTTAGTGAAATATTATAATTTTTTCTGTATAGATATTGTTGGATCATCTGTAGACGTTGATTCACAGTTAGAAAATATTAAAGAATTACTTCGAGTAATAAAGGATTTTTTGGTTAATTCCGAAAAAAAGCTTCAAATATCATTTACTGGGGATGGTGTAATAATTTGGTTCAAAGAAGATTCTCTATTACCTTTACAATTGGCACTAAAGATTCATGAAAAATTTCCACCATGTTCTGAGGAACAAAATTTTGGATTAAAAATTGGGATTGCACGAAACACTGCAATAGAAATCGAATCAGCTAAATCCATTTTAGGTATACCTGTATGGGGAAATGGTCCAACGTTTGCTAGGAGGTTATGTGATCTTTGTGATGACAGCCACATATTGCTGGATAGCAACGTCTATGAATTCTTTACTGAAAATTATAAAAAAGAAACTAGTGAATCTTTCGGTTTTAAAATAGATAATAACAGGTTTTTTCAGGATTTAGGAGAGTTTTTTGTAAAACATAAAAAACCAGTACATGTTTTTAATTTTTGCAATACTAAACAAGATGGAAAATTATTTATCTTTGGGAATATTGCGATCCCAAAAGATAAAAGAGGTTTAATAGATCGGGTAGATATAAATTCAAAATTGGTAATTCCTTTTGACATATTTTTAGAGTCTGAAGCATTATCATTAAAGAAGAAAATTGACCAAGGGAAAGAAATAGTATTACTAAATGAATCAACCACAAACTTATATCATGCCCTATTTGAAGATGCCAGTCAATATGATTCTACTAATTTACTGTTACCAAGTAAATTCCAAGAATATCAATCAAAAACATCATACTTAAATCTTCATGCAAACATAATACGCAGAACCAAAATCAAGGATTTTCAAAGTGTGAGGATAATGATCATTGATAAATCCCTCATTGAAAAAGATTGGCAGAATTCTAAGACCAGAAATTTGTGCGCAGATTTTTTTAAATGGCACAAAGAATGGGGAGTAACCCTATTGGAAGTAGATCCAAGTACATCTCTAGAACTTGTAAGAAAACTGGATGACAGCATTCCTACATTCTATATTAAAAGTACTGAAATGGGCTTGTGGAAAGAAAAATATGTTTTGCAATCCGAAGATTTTGGTATCAATGAGTACGGTAAAAGTATAAAAACAAATAGAATCTGGCTTTCTGATTCAAACACTACGTACTATAAAAATTGTGAACTGTTCTTTCAAGAATTACTGTCTAGTGATGAACTATGGGAAATACTCTATGAGGACAGAGAGGGAATCGATTTCGTTAAATGGAACCATACTTACTGGAAGCCACAACTTTCACGGTATTCCTAGATATTGGAAAGCATCATATGGGTTTTGATTGTATGAAAATAATAGTGTTACGAAAGTGGGTAGTTGGTTTGGCGGTATGTGAAACAAATTTGACTCAAATTACAACCCTAACTAACCACTAGTTCGTACGGATCTAATTAGATTCTTCTGTTTATGAACAATTTTGAGGTCGAATACGAAGATTGTATGATTATTGATTATTTTTCAGCTATGTCTTTGTTATTTTGTTGGATATCCATTTCATCATATCATTTAGATAATTTGTCATATTTTGACTTACATTTCGTGTCTTTTCTTTTTCCAATTATTTCTTTTTTCACTCACCGCCTCAAAATTTTCATATATGTGAGGTCTTGTTTCCCGCATTCCATCTACTATAGGTTTTGCCTTGTGCCAAAAAGGACTAGGATTGAAAATATCAAAATATATGTCTGGGTTTATCAGACCATGACTAATAAGTGTGCCAGATAACTCAAAGAATCCACATATTGCAATAAAATGCGATTTTTCTTTTGAATCTGCAGAATATTTTTCATGATACTCTTTGTAATTATTAGCATCTAGTTCATCTAAAAACCACAGTCTAGAATCTCTATGCCCATCATATATTTTGTACAAGTCTAAAATTATATTTACAGGATTATCTGACGACATATTCTATTACATATTATTGTACTTGATAAAGATGTGATTTAGTTAGATGTTTTTCAATTAAAGAAGACATTTTGGTCAATATCAAAGACCAATATTGACGCGGGTTCGGTGGGACGAGTATGAAATTTCATACTAGTTAGTAATTAGAAGCCACTTTGAACGTCTTAATTTGAGTTATAAATAATTCGGATTGTAAATAAGATTACTTCAACCTCCTCCACCATCCTTGCCCCCTCCAGAATTCTCCACCTCTAACTCCTTCAATTCATCTTCTAACTTAGAATCAGATTTCGTTACAGGTTTTAGCATTTCTTTATTTAACTTGTCATTCTCCGATGAATCACTTTCGGGTTTCTTTTCCTCACTCATATATTCTAAATGGAGACGATTACAGATAAACTTTGAATTCTTCTCAATTTGGATTGTCAATATAATATTCTAATGTAGAATTTCGTAAACTGCTAATTCGTAAGAAGACGAGTATATAGTAATTCTAGAATTTATGAATTATTATTCTGATATTTATTATACAATAAGATTTTAAATATTTGAGGTAAACATAAACCAAAAATGCATTTCATATTCGGTGGGATTAAGTCTCCTATGGTATAAGGGGTTCGGTTGAAATCGTGTGAAAATTCACATAGGTTCACATAAAAAAGACATCTAAATTCTATGATCAAAAAGTAGAAGATATGTCATGCCATTTCTTTTTATAATTAACAAAATTTCTATTTAAATGCCGATAATGCTTCCTCATGGACTGGCAGATTAGCTTCATCTACTTTGATTGAGGTGGTAGGACACACGGTAACACAGGCCATACACCATATGCAAGCTTGTTCTCTAATCGGATCGGATTTATCAGTAAAATCTTTTCTGCCATCCCTATTACTGTTTTCACCTGTACCTTCACTAGTAGCATTTACCATTTGTGTCGCGGGAATATCTTGTTCAGATCTATACCATTGAAATACTTGAACAGGGCATGCTTCAATACAACCACCATCTGCAATGCAAGCATCCCAGTCAACTGCAACAAACGTTCCATGCACTCCTAATGGAGTATATTCTTCTCCTCGTGTTTGATAATCTTGTTGGACTTGGGTATTTGTAGCGGATTCAGCATCGGACCTTCCTGGACCCCACACAAAATGAATATAAGAACCATCTGATGTTTGGTGTTTTCCCATAACCTTATGATTTTTAGGAAATTCTGAATCTATCGGCATGTCTAGGTTTAACTAACAAAAGTTTTAAAGATTTACATAAAGTATATAACAAAATTTTCAAAAGGTGAAAACAATCTTCTTACTTTTTAGTTAATTTGATTAATTATCATTATTTAAACTCGAGTTAACTGATAAATGTCCTGTTAACTTAACGATAAATCTATAGCTTGAAGATGCTCTATTTCTGATATGTCAAACAAAAGAAACAGAACACCTTCAGAGTACATTGGCTATGGTTTGTATTTGTATTTTCTTGGTTTATCATTAAGAAACGTGGTCAAGGCATTGTCATACCTACATACAGTTAAGAGGAGTCACGTATCAATTTGGAAATGGATTCAGAAATTTCGTCATAGAAGGATATCATCAACAAGAAGAAATAAGATATCAGAATACATTGTAGATGAAACCATATTATAGGTTGGACCCCAATACATCTGGCTATGGGTAGCTATTGAGCCAGAAAACGGTCAAATTCTCGCACAAGATATAACTCAAGAGAGAAACATACTCATTG
>JBBRRF010000214.1:0-3953 GCA_038200885.1 Candidatus Nitrosocosmicus sp. | reverse complement strand
TTTCCTTTACCTTTCCGTCTAGTTCTGATTTATAGCTCTTTACAAACGATGCTTTGTTGTTGGTAAGTGCCGTTGCCATAGATTAGGCTAGATTATATTTTGTTAATCCAAGCTATAAACCTTGTTCCTTTATTTGTGCTAAACGGTATATCTTTATCCATGATTCAGTTTTAGCTATAAAAAGAAGATGGATTCTCAGGAAAAGATCCATTGTAACAATCACAGGTTCACATGATAAAACCATCATCTATGAAGTACTATTATTAGACGGTAAACAGTTATTCAGACAGTACGACAGGTTTGACAGTCATTCTTTCATATCATACTTAGAAGAGGTCCAAAAGAAGTTTGGAAATTATTCTGTTTGTAGATAGAGCAACTCAACACAGATCAAGAGTAGTAAAGGATTATCTACAAAGAAATTCAGATATCATAAGAATGGAATACTTTCCTGTAGGGTTACCCGAATTCAATGCTATCGAAGAATGTTGGAGACAAGGAAAGTATAGCATACTATCAAACTATTACTATAGTTTCTTACAAATTAAGCAGACAATATCCCATTACTATAGGACCAGACGATTTAATCTCGATATCAAAAAAGTATCTGTTTAGATCTACGAATTAATGATGTTTAGTATAGTTAAACATCGATGCGACTAAAATTTATCACCATCAATCATTCTCCCTACCATATCCCTCTAATTGTCAATATCTAATTGTTTGGTATAGACATCGATATTGAAACAACTATTATTGCTAAGGGTCTCAGATGTAGATCAATACAAGTCAAATAGCACATATCCGATAATTATTCAACAGTTACCACCAGAAAAACCCCATTTGGACGAAATTGATATCGGATAAAAGATAAGGGATAATTGATATACCTGTCCTGTTTATAGGAGACCTTCAAAAGGACAGTAGGGATAAACATTTATTTTCAATATATCTCGTTACTAATAATGAGTTGCTATAATATACCTTGCAAAATCATTCTGACAGGCTTTGGGCATACGAATTAAAAAGGCCAGCACATTATTGGAAAAAAATTTTGCCATTTGAATTGCAATTTTCAAATTACTAAATTGATATTAGTAGGATTATTCTGATACATACCCACATCCCATATTCCACTAAGTATAAATCATTCCTTGGTTTGGCTTTACCTATATGATGCAAAAACTGGCAGATATTTGGAAATATTGTAAAAAGAACAAGGTAAAACAAGATAAGAACACCTTTAGTTGTTCAATGTCATCAAAAAGTGGGATGAATAATATCACCGTTATTATCCCTAATCAAGAATTAGTGTTATAAGATGGACTCAGAAAGATCCATTCCAGAACCTATTGGACTTAATACGGGTGGTACCGATCCTGGTCCACGTAATAAAGAATTGGACCGCCAGAACCCCGACATTCTTACACCGCCTAGCACTGACTCAGGTACATTACCGAATTTGAAATTTTCATTTGCTTTGGCACCCAATCGACTTCAGAAAGGTGGATGGACACGACAAGTAACAGCCAGAGAACTACCTATCGCTACTACGCTCGCTGGCGTTAACATGCGGTTAAATGTCGGAGGAGTACGCGAATTGCATTGGCACAAGGAGGCGGAGTGGGCGTATATGCTCAACGGACGGGCACGAATCAGCGCAGTTGACCAAGACGGTTGTAACTTCTTAGACGATGTGGGTACTGGAGATATATGGTATTTTCCTCCTGGTATTCCTCATTCGATCCAAGGATTAGACGAAGGCTGCGAGTTTCTCCTCGTTTTTGATGATGGCAACTTTTCTGAAGATTCAACGTTCCTCATTACCGATTGGTTTGCCCATACTCCCAAAGAAGTACTGGCAAAGAATTTTGGTTTACCAATGATCGAATTTGCCAATATTCCGATGCACGAACTTGATCACAAGTACTATATGTTCCCTACCGAGATACCCGGGCCATTAGCATCTGACAAGGTTGTCAGTAATCAAGGACAAAGATTTTTTAGCTATCGTTTTCTGAATCAAGAGCCATTGGCGACTAGTGGTGGTACGGTTCGTCTGGTCGATTCGTCCAATTTTCCAGAAGCAACCAACATAGCGGCAGGACTTGTGGAGGTCAAACCAGGCGGGTTGCGAGAGATGCATTGGCATCCAAATACTGATGAATGGCAATATTATATTGAGGGATCTGCCCGAATGGGAGTATTTGCATCAGAAGGTAAAGCGCGGACTTTTGACTACCAAGCTGGGGATGTCGGGTACGTCCCATTTGCGATGGGGCACTACATCGAAAATATTGGTGATAAACCATTGCGTTTCCTGGAGATGTTTAGAAGTTCCCGTTTTCAAGATATTTCGCTAAATCAGTGGATGGCTTTGACGCCCAAAGAACTTGTACAATCTCATCTCAATCTGAATCACACCGTGATGGGTTCATTACGTAAGGAAAAATGTCCAGTTATCAAGAGTTCGAGTGATAAAGTCTAAAAATTATAGCATCATCCTAATATGGGATTGACAACTATACTGCTTTTTCATCGAGTTTCTATCATTGGAACCCTCACCAAGGCTTAGGCCCCATGAATATGGATTTACCGACATCTATGGTCAACAAATATCAATTTACGATAAGATAATCATTACCACATTTGTAATTTGCGGCCATTTTGTTATTGTAACAGGATGTAATGGTTTTGAAATGAAATTGTTCTTGGGACGTAAAATCATAAATCGACAAAAATATAGAATTACAAGGTATGGCCATCTGACCTTTGAAAAATATGCAAAGTCATGTAGATAGGATATAGAATTATCCAAATCATGGTCATTTGATAATTATTGCTCAAATTAACTAAAATAACTTTTGTGATGATTTAGGCTTAGATAGATTTCTAGAAGACTGAGAAGCTTAACAAAGTGGTTATATATCACATTATTGACATTAAGTGGATGACAATCAAAAATAACAGAATGTTATTTCTAAGCATCGCCCTAGCACTAGGAAGTGTCTTTGCGGTATCGGCAATTTCAAGTACGTCAACAGCATTCGCAAACCACGATTTTGTTGCTAACCTTACTGGTCAAGAGGAAGTTCCAGCAGTGGATACTCAAGCAACAGGAGAGGCACGATTTATCCCCATACTCCCAAGCAATGATACACTAGACTTTTCCGTTAATGCTTCTGGCATCCAGAATGTAACCCAAGCTCATATCCATAGTGGAATTCTAGGAGAAAACGGACCAGTTGCAGTGACTCTATTCACATTCGATCCCACACAGAATCCGAACCAAGAAGGGGTTACCATAAATGGTACTCTAACAGGAATTAATTTGGAAGGACCACTACAAGGAAAAACAGTTTCTGACTTAATAACTGCAATTAAGGGTAATAGCACTTATGTTAACATTCACACAGTTCAACATCCAGATGGTGAAATAAGGGGACAATTAATGAGTACAAAGTAAGAGCAAAGTAATTTTTCACTTATTCTCATGCAGTAAACAAAACTACTCTTTTTTTGTCTGAATTCCCAAACTATTATGAACACAAGTTTTAGTATAATGGACAAGATCATATATAGTCAATTAAAACTACTTATTACTAACAGCTCTACCATGATAAAATCCCACGATCTATTAGAGAGAAATTAAAAGAGAGGAGTTAGCAGTGGTATTTTTTAATGTCTGAAAAAGAGAGGATATAAGTTTTATTGAAATAATCTGGATCTCTCGATCATGATACAACACTGTGGGTGTTAGGAAGAAGATAATGATTGACGCGGTGGCAATATGAATGTAAATGGCAAGCAAGGATTGAGAATTTAAGAAAGTATTGATCAATAAAAATGAGGAAACCTACTAAGAGCCTATCCCAAAATTAATTTTCTGTAGATTATGATAGCACAAGAGAACTGTATCAACCCAAGATAGTTTTCATCCTTCTTTTCATACC
>JBBRRF010000213.1:0-3959 GCA_038200885.1 Candidatus Nitrosocosmicus sp. | reverse complement strand
GCTTTGTTAGATTCTATTGCAATTACTTTATGTCTGGTTTTGTCTGATTATATATGTCATTTAGTATTCTTTTGATAATCCTTAATATTGTATCATGTATATCTTAAGTTGTGAGTAACATGGATAACATTCAATTGTTAATGTGTAAGAATTGTACCCATTCAAAGAATGAACATAGACAACAACCCAGTGGCCCAAGATTTTATGATCATCGCTGTTTATTTTGTAAGTGCCAGCAATTCACATAAACTTATTTTTTTGTTTCATTCCCGTTTTACTCTTTTAATGACATGAATACCCGCTTCTACTCAAACGAAAGTGCATTTCTATGATATTTCTAATTCATACTACTCATTATTATTGCCATTTTCTTCGCAATTTTCTATATGAAACCAGAATAGGAATAGATTGTATATTAATCAAAATCGACAGATCATCTATATATCAATAGGTATTAAGCCCATCTCAGACCAACATCCCGTAAAGCATTGTTTTTAGTGTGCTGTTTAAATACCTAGGAAACAACCATATTCAGTGTTTATACCAAATCTGAGCAACATCATCTCAAAAGACAAATTTTATGTTAACGATCTATCACATTGAAGTCCGAAAAGCCCGAAATCCTAAAGAGATATTCAGATAATCCTATACTTATTCCCAACAAGAATAACTGGTGGGAGTCCGAAGCTGTTTTTAACTGTGCCATATTAAATGACGGAAAAAAAATTCACATGCTTTATCGTGCGATCGGAGAATATGAGCACTACCTATCAAGAATAGGATATGCATCCAGTGATGATGGTTACCTCTTTAGCAGGCGTGATGGAATAGCGTTTGATCCGACATCGGACTACGAAAAATACGGTATCGAAGATCCCCGATTGTCCGAAATCGACAGTCAAGTTTACATTACTTATGTAGTATTACCTGATCGTCCAAAAAAAGGTCCAATGGTATCAACCGCATTAGCAACTACTAGAGATTATTCCAAATTTGAAAGACTGGGCATTATTACAAATGAAGGGATGGATAACAAAGATGTGGTTCTTTTTCCAACCAAATTACCCTCTAAAAATACCATCAATAGTGAAAAGATGACGTATTTCTGCCTCCATAGGCCAAGTTCATGGGTAGGTGACGCATACGGAATTGATAAACCCAGTATTTGGATTGGCGAGGGGACTACGTTGACTAGTTTTGAAACGCATACTTTGCTCATGAAGCCGGAACAAAAATGGGAAGAATTAAAGATCGGTGCGGGTTCTCCCCCTATTAGAACAAAATATGGGTGGTTAGTGATATATCATGGTGTGAGCGCAGACAGAACCTATAGTGCTGGTGCTGCACTTCTGGATTTAGAAGATCCATATAAAATAATTTGTAGAAGCAAAGAACCCATTCTAGTACCTACTACACAATATGAGAAATATGGCGATGTAAACAATGTGGTCTTTCCTACAGGTGCTTGCATTATCAATGGAGAACTTTTTGTTTATTATGGTGGTGCGGACAAGGTGTGTTGCGTTGCCACTGCCAAGATAAGCGATCTTGTAGATTATATTTTTCAAAATAGTTAATCTATCGATGGTCGTTAACTCAATGAAATATTGTAGGATTAAGAAAACTGTTTTTAAAGAAGGATGTTATAAAAATGGAGTGACAATTTCAATGACCATCATAATGTATTATATTATTTTCTTGTTCCATAAAATGTAATTTAGAAACTCTTCAAATCACTACCTTTTACATTAACTATTAAATCCCATGGCATACAGTGAAAACAAATTCAGAATCATGTCTTTTCATGTTCTTATCAGAGATTTAAAAAATAATCTCTTTAACGTATGAATCCATTGAGCATAAAACCTAGGTGTCGGTCATAATAAAATCATAAAACTATTAAATTTCTATTATGGGCTGGCATAAGGGAGTAGATTGTTTTTGATTCCCTCGCTCTCACCTAAAACAGTGGAATAAAGTGCAAAATGCTGCAACGCAACATTATCCCACGTTAATTCCTTATTGAATTCCTCAACTCTTTTAGTATATTGAGAGTAATTCGCTCCTAGTTTCTTTATTGCTTTAGCAAATTCATTAGGTCTCCTTTTTACTACTATTCCAAGCCCTTTATTTGCAAATTCTCTGAAGAAACCTAAATCAGTTGCTATAAATGGTAACCCGTGAGCTAGTGCATCAAACATTACCCCTGAACCTGAAGTTACCGTATAGGGAAGGATGATTATGTCACATGCATAAAAAAGAATTGAAAGTTCTTTATCTGTTAAGAATCCTCGATTCAAATTAATTATTTTACTATGATGTGTATCTTTCCTTTCTGTGTGAAGAACTCTTTTCTGGTTATCATGATCATCAATTGAAGACGGCTTTATCGTATTGAACAAATTTTCAGACTGATTAATTACCATCGCCCAATCATCTGGAATATCCAAATTATTTAATATGTCCCAGCCTTTTGTATGCGTCATAAATCCAAAGAATAGGGCCATTTTACGATTTAGTGGTAAGGAATATGCTTCTCTTGCCTCCTTTTTCTTTAAAGGCATATTCAAATTTGGCTCTGCACCATGATATATAACAGTGAAATTTTTCAATGATTTTTCATCATTTTCGGCTATTAATTTGGCCAAATAATTTGAAAAAACAATACTGGCCTGACTCATTTGCATTTTTTGCTTGTTTGCTGTATTAAAAGATCGGTAGTTTATGAAGCGTTTCCAATAGGCCATTATTTGCTTGCTCAAATTAATCGGAAAAGTAATCATGTTTTTATCCCAAAGATTAGGATGTTTTGATAGCCCAATCCATTGTCGTAGTGGGTATGCAGAATGAAATGTAGTGATTATAGGTATTTTACATTCTTTATAAAATTCGTCTATGTTGGTACTTAAGTTATTTGGATTGACGGCGTCCATTTTTAGTCCATAAAGTCCATGTTCTAATTGGATGTGCACAAGATCAGGGACATACTCATCAATTACATCTAGTATTATTCTCGAATTATTGTCATTTTCAGGATCAATACCCAGATAATCTCCTTTTCCCTTCTCGTTGCATAAAACAGAAACTTTCATACCCGATCTTTTTAATCCCTCTGTGAGATTCTTTGCATATCTCCCAACGCCTCCGGGAATGGGTGGATATTCGGTGGAAACCATTAGAATTTTTAACGAAAATTTATCATATTTATCTAACTTATAAGACATCGTAATAATAGTTTGTATATTACAACCAAGACATATAAGCAAATGTAATAACACTACAAATTCATCGATTTTTACACATTTTTTACCGCTATTTACTATATTTTGGTTATCTTACCAAAACTACTGGACACGTTGCTACTTCTGAAATCCATCTAGAAATACTCCCTATACCTTTTCTATCATGTCTTTTTTTTTAATGATCCACTACTACCCATTACTATCATGCTTGCATTCTCTTCCTTAGATACGGTAAGGATCTCATCTGCAGGATGACCAACCCGAATTATTGACTTGGCTGCAACACCTTCATGGCTTAATCTATCTACCTCCTTTCCAATCATTATCTTGGCTCCCTCTTTAATTGTCTTTTCAAAATAGTGCCTAGTTTTGTCAAGATCTTCCATATTTGAAATAAATTTTGCAATTTCTTTAGGGTAGAAGCTTGTATCATCAATAACATATAAAACAATTATAGTAGAACTCTGGTTTGCTGCAAGATCTCTTGCTTTATCTAAGGCCTTTACGGACAGCTCAGTCGCATCAAATGGAACCAAAATATTGGATTTATTATTATTCATTCATTATTACATGATTCTTTGAATATATAGACATCACCTTTTTGGGCTCTGTTCACTTAAGGTTGATAATTTCCATATTATGATAATCTACAAAAAGATTTAACCAGTTTCATACATGCTTTAACTTGCATTATTTTATTCTACATGGAAAGTAATC
>JBBRRF010000212.1:0-3963 GCA_038200885.1 Candidatus Nitrosocosmicus sp. | reverse complement strand
TGGTCTGAATATGAGGAACTATTTACTGAGGACAGTTTAGGAACATATATGAAATGGTATAAATAGTATCTATTATCACATAACCTTGTCGAAATCATCAGGGTATTAATGGTCTATAGAAATCTATTTGAGTGAACAACGCCGTAGGAGATATCGGATCTAAGAATATATTGATTTCATAATATCTAAATTATGTGGATTAATGGCAATATTTAGAAAAACTAAAGAAGGGGAATAGAATAAGATACTTTCATTAGAATGTCAAACAGCAATAATAAACAAAGACCACAGAGAGCTCTAGTCCTCCAAGGAGGTGGCACACTTGGAGCATACGAAGCTGGAGTCATCAAGATATTATGTAAGAATCTTTCGCAGCAAGATAGAGAAAAAGGTGAAGGGGATAGATTGTTATTTGATATTGTTGCTGGTACATCGATAGGCGCAATGAATGGCGCTATATTGGTAAGTCAATTATTGAAAACCAGGAGCTGGGAAAGAGCAGCAGAAAAGCTTGAAAAGTTTTGGACAGAACAACTATCTTTGAAATCTCTGGATGTCAGTGATTTGAATAAACAGTGGCATGCACAATGGATGAAAAGAAATCCAACAGCTGCTTCCGAAGAAGCTGCTAGAAGATATTATTCAGTTCTAAAACTGATTTTGAATCTGACAAGAAATAACATGTACTATCAATGCAATACTATCAATGACACAAAATTTTTTTTTAAACCCCCCGTTCCTTGGATTCTTCATAGCTCCAAACCTTTACAAGAAAGCATAGAAAAATATGCTAATTTCCCTATAGCAACGACGTTTTCCAATAATAACGACCTCAAGTCAGCCCAACAACCTCGACTCCTAGTATTTAGCGTAGATGTGTCAGAGGGTATGACAGTAACATTTGATAGCTATCCTAAAAAAGATGGCAGAAGAAGATCAACTTACGGCAAAGGAAACAAGAGCGTGATTCACTATGATGATGGGATTAGTATACAACAGATTATGGCAAGTGGAACATTACCTGAATTCTATGATTATGCACCGATATCCGTAGATTCGAATCCTGTACAAAAAAATCAAGATGAAAACTGTAGAACAGATGTAAGTGACAAAATTACTACTCGATACTTTTGGGATGGTGGTCTATTAAGTAATACACCATTTAGAGAACTTTTACAGGCACATCAAGAATATTGGGAAACAGTAGAACATACAGATAAAATCCCCGACTTGGATGTCTACATAGTAAATGTACATCCAAGCAAGATGGATATTAATACCATTCCTAATGATTTTGACGGAATTGTGGATAGAGAAAAAGATATAATTTTTGGAGATAGAACTTCGCATCATGATGAAGAAATATCTCACTTAGTAACAGACTATTCTGACTTTGTTATTCAACTAAAAGATTTAGCTGATAAGGCTATTCATGAAATCGATAATAAAAAAACCAAGGATAGATTAAATGAAAAACTACAAGAAATTCTAGTAACGAAAACTTATAGAAACGAGAGAAAAGATGAATCAAGGACATATAATGATATCATGAGGAATAATTTCAGATTAAATAAAGTAATAAGAATAGAGCGCACAAATTACATTAACAGTATAGCAGGCAAAATAGGAGACCTGACATTTGAAACAATAAATAAATTGATAAAAGAAGGAGAACGAGATGCTTTGTTTTCACTTATTCAAGAGAATATCGGAGATATCCGATTATCTGATTCACATGACCATATCTCTGAATTCCAAGACATATTAATGAAAAAGTTAAATCAATCGATGAGCAAATTGAGAAGCAATGATTATGAAGATCATGATTCACAAGTATATCAATATCTCAGTGAATTTATTGACCTTGTAAAAAATCAGGACAAATTAGGATCAATTCAATCTGGAAAACTTGTTAGATTAGCTGAATCTCTTATGGCTATTTTATAGATACTTGCAGTCACCTTGTCAGGGAGAAGGTCAACATTGATATTATCATACAATTTCAAGAAATTGGCAGGAATCCATTTTCCAACGATTATCGCCAATCAAGACAGCACGGTGATATCTTAAATGACTAGAAAACATACAGCTTAGGAGGAACAGAACACCATCATCATAATTTCCTTTAGGATTTCAGATAGAACTGGACTCGTGGGGATACGATTCAATATTGAATAGAATCCAGTATGATATTAGCAATAATAATAATAAAAAATTGATGGTTTTAGTCTAAAGTACGGCACTTTAGGAAATCTAGGCAGTCTAGTTGAACTATTGTTAACTAGTCATCGTTGTCCTCGTTATCCGATTCATCGCCGTTTTCCTCTTCATCATTATCTTGCACTTCACTATTTTCATCGCTTTCGTTTTCATTGGTATCCTGTTCTTCATTGTCACTACTACCGGTACTATCAGCATCTTCTTCTTCTGTTGGTTGTTCATTATTTACTCCATCTCCATCTGTTTGTTCTGGATTGGTATCTGATGGTTCTTCAGTTGTTCCACCCTCTACTTCGTCATTGTTGCTTTGGCCATCATTTCCTTCATCAGTCTCACAACCTATGCCATCGCCATCAGCATCAAGATTATTTGGATCATCGTCTCCTACAGGAATGTTTGTATCATCAATATCGCCGCAGTCCAAATCACCATTACTTTCATCTTGACCGTCATTAGCCAAAGTGGTGCTATTTTCTTCTATACCTGTAGAGTTATCCTGTCCTTCTGTACTGTTATTAAGGTCGTCTTTATCTACTACTTCAAAAGTCGTTGTTTCTGTTTGTGAGTTATATCCATTTGCATCCACTTTTACAATGACATTAAAAGTTCCCTCGTCAGAGCCGCCACCAATTTGCCATGTGTGCTCGACCTTTCCATCATTATCTGTAACTTCATTAAAATTACCTTTATCATAATCGCGATTCGTAGCATACTTTACCGTTCCATCAACATTTGCTCCTACTATGACATCATCAGTATCCGAATCACTTACTGATACTCCAATGGTTTGTAGATCTCCTCTACCAATGGGGTCTTTCGCAATATTTATATCAATTTCTAAGTCATTGCTTAAAGAATCAGATCCATCTGAATTGTCATTATTGGAATTTGACGAGGATGACTGATCGTTATTACTATCAAAGTCATCTCCTGTTGCAGGTAAAGGATTAACATTTAGTGGTGAATCTAAGAATAATTCACTATCAACAAACCCTCCTTGAGTTGCAAAGGGAAATTTGGGATTTAATGGGAAATTCATAGAACTCTGTACTGAATCAACGTTAAGTGAATAGAAAGCAGCCTGAGACTTGGTCTTGTTATCTGTAATAGAAATATCAAACGGAGCCATTTGGTTGTTCACAAGACTACCTGCATTTAGACCAAAAATTTGCGTTCCAATAATACCTAAACTTGAATTATCATAAAAAGTTGCAACAAGGTTTAAGAATTGTTCTGGAGATTGTCCTTGGTTAATTATGTTACCTGTAATGTGAGGATTTCCAACATTGTCTACGAATGAACTACTTCCGTTTAGCATAAGATTTGCTGGTTTTTCAGCTGTAGCAGGTTGAGAAGTAGTGGAGAACTCCATAAAGTTAAACTTGCCTAATATTTGTTGAGGATTTTGTATTACTATGTCAAAAGGAGATAACTCACCTTGTCTAAGAGTTCCAATTGATGAGAATTCAGAGTAATTGCCAACAATAGAATTTGTTATTGTGTCAGACAAAATGGCTGTAACTACATTATTGGTTTGAGGTTGAGTTGATGTATTATTTACCTCACCTATTATATGGAAATTTCCAAACTCATCTATACCATTTCATATATATTCCTAAACCGTCCTCAGTAAATAGTTCCTCATATTTAGACCAAACCTTCTGGTTCTGAAATATCTGGATACCTTCTCCTTAAAATCCTCAAAGGATGAGTAATATTCCAGTACAAGCAAATCTTGTTTGG
>JBBRRF010000211.1:0-3978 GCA_038200885.1 Candidatus Nitrosocosmicus sp. | reverse complement strand
CCACATCCAAATTTACAGAAGCCATCACATCTTTTGATAAGGCCATCGAAATAAACCCCTACTATGCAGATGCATTCTATAATAAAGGAATGGCTCTTTCGGCCACATCCAAATTTACAGAAGCCATCACATCTTTTGATAAGGCCATCGAAATAAACCCCTACTATGCAGATACATTCTATAATAAAGGAATGGCTCTTTCGGCCACATCCAAATTTACAGAAGCCATCACATCTTTTGATAAGGCCATCGAAATAAACCCCTACTATGCAGATGCATTCTATAATAAAGGAATGGCTCTTTCGGCCACATCCAAATTTACAGAAGCCATCTTTTCATACGAAAAAACTCTGGAAATTGATTCTGATAACGTAAAAGCACTAAATGGAAAGTCGTGGATACTCGCAAATCAATTTCCTACGCGCATTAACGAAGCATTGGAAACAATAAAGCGAGCATTGGGGATAGATCCAACGGATATAGATATCCTATATACATATGGATTCATAATGGAATACCTGGGATCTTATAAAGAATCAGTCTCAATTTACAACCACATATTAAAACAAGATCCTTTGATACCCGAAGTTTGGTATAGATGCTTTGTTTCAAAAACAAAATCAAATGATGACGAATTACCTGATTCTGTATTTTACTTGAATCAAGCGATTGATCTAAACCCCGAATACGCAGTTATGTCAAAGACCGAAGGACAAAAAAAAATGTCAGGGAATAATGCACACTATTCTATTCCCATCATGTAATTCCATAGTGGAGAATCACGATCAGCATGGTGATTTTCACTAGAGACTAATTGCATTCATGTCTTTAAATAGACAAGAATCTTGTTTGGTTATGCCGTCTAAAAGTGAATTATTTTTTACCCAAATTTTTAAAGTTATATTTTTCATTGCTATCGACATATTTAATCAATAAATAAAATAAATCATTTCCATGAAAAATATTTACCAATGTACTTTGCTAATTTATCTGGTCTTGAATGATGTGTATTTTGCAACATGTTGGCTAGATATCAGGTTCCATGTTTCATATTCGAGAGAAAAGAACAAAAATTAATAACATGAAACGTATTTGATATTAATTGAGTATTATTGGATTTTGATAATGAGGATTTCGCAAATAATCAATGCAAACACATTAGGGAGTTGGATCCACTAATCCGGTTTGTAGGCATAGCAAATAGGATGGGTACATTGGTGGGAACTTCCTACCGAGAACAATTGAATGCCCTGATGAATTACGATGAGACAAAGCTCTATGCCATGCAGGCAGTATTCCGAGCAGAAATTCGTGAAGATTTTCAGAAAAATCTAGGTGATCTAAATTATTCAGTAGGCAAGTATGACAAACTAATACGTGCTACAATTCCATTAACGAGTGTCAGTGAGAGCAGATATTATATCTTGATCTCATTTGATGTCGAGGCCAATTCAATATTCATTATTGAAAACAAAGTTCTCCAGCACATTAAACTACTAACACAGGAGTAATTTAATATGCAGTAAACCGGGCAATTAAGTTGACTGATTTGAAAAGTGGTTTACCTTTAATAATCAAATAAATCTAATCTAAGTTGCAATTATTCGATTTTTATATATGTAAAATTACCAATTGTTATAAGGGTTGGTGTAGTTATTATATGCATGAGACAAAAATTTTCAGCGGGAAGTAAATGTGAGTGTATGTGCCATGGGAAAGAAGGTATTACAGAATATTGTGGGTATTGTTCTTCTTCACATCGTAGAATGAATACGAATCAAAGACCCAGAAGGTAGCTATATTCTTTTTGAGAAGATGACTTCTTGAAAACTTGCGGACCTGAATGACCTTTTGATATCAGTTTTATATAATTGAATGTCTTTTTAAGATAATCAATTACTTTAATTTATGGATCAAGGAATCAGTTAAGAAACTTTTATAAAAGTTCTCTATTTTTATTGGCCTAAAACATAGTCTCTGAACCATTAAACCTATAACTTATAGATAATCGGTTCCTGGTTTGCTACTTTGTGCTAAGGAAATTCTTATTGAAAGGGTTTGGTAGTAAGGTATTGGGCTGATGCTATCTGACCATTCATAATTCTTTCCAATGCTTTTCTAAATCTCCGAGTCTATTCATTGCATCAAGATTATTCTGTAAATCGCAGAATACGGGCTCATTCCGGATTTTTACAAACACTTCAATAACTTGATCATTAGTAACGCCATGTTTGATGTCATAATGGATATTTCTAATTATATTTGATAATTTGCCATATTTTTTGTGTTTCCTTATCTCCCATTTTGATGCATCCTCAGGGAGTCCTTTAACATATTTTATAACGGTTTTTTCCATATTTTCAATATGCCAACTTTTTAGGGGAAAATTATTTTGGGTCAAAAAATCATCCATTATACTTTATATAAAGAGGTATATAATGTTGACAAATTATTTCCGTTTCTCGTTAATAAATTAGGTCGTCGTTTGTTGGTTTATGTGACTTTTTGCCATAATTTTATCTTCAATATGCAGACAAGCTTCCACTATCGAGCTCGTGAAGGTCCTAATGTGAAACAAATTCACAATATCAAAATTCCTAATCATCACAATATATGTACGTCAGATAAATGGTACTTCTAGAATCACTTTTTTCATTCTGATCTAGTAAAGTGCCCGGGTTACAGCGTTGAAGGAAAAAGCATTAGTATTTACCTGTGGCGATCCCTTTACAGGCAACTTAATTTGGGTTACCAAACTAGAAATTAACCTGTAGTAAATTGGTAACCTGCTACTCACCAATAATCTTAACTAGGACCCTTTTATTTCTATTTCCATCAAATTCTCCATAAAAGATTTGTTCCCAGGGACCAAAGTCTAATTTGCCTTTGGTAATTGCGACAACCACTTCCCTTCCCATGATTTGCCGCTTTAAGTGGGCATCAGCATTTTCTTCGCCAGTATCATTATGTTTATACCGATTAATAGGCTCATGCGGTGCTAATTTTTCTAACCATTCAAGGAAATCACGATGCAATCCTTCTTCATCATCGTTGATAAATATGCTAGCTGATATATGCATTGAATTAATTAAACATAAACCTTCTTTGATTTTGCTTAGATTTAAGATCTTTTCCACATCGGAGGTTATATTGATTAGCTGAAACCTTGATTTGGTATTGAATATTAGATATTCAGTAGTCGATTTCATTTATTTAGAAACAACTAAACAATATAATAATCTAATCATCTTGAGTTCTGTTCTTAACCAATATACAAAAAGAAACCACGTGCTAAAATTCAAAAAAAGCAAAAAAAACATTGAAAAAAAAAGTATAACCCCTTAGGGGTCTGTGTTATTTTAGTCTGTGCTGTTTTGGAGAGCAGTTGTAGATGCTAATGGATTTTCGTTTTCGACTGCACCTAATGGAGCACTAGATCCGCGCAATGGGGATAAACAATCGCCATTTTGTTGGGCATTGAAATTAAGACTGTTACCAGTTAAAGCATTAAATTCTGGTGTTACAGATTGTGCGTTAGAACCACTTGCTTGGTCTTGTGATGGACCCTGTTCTGCTGAACTAGTTGCTTCTTGTCCTAGTGCACTATTACCAGAACAGAATTCTTCTTGAGCAATAGTTGCTGATACATTTGGAATATACATTCCCACAATTCCTGCTACGAGTAAGGCTGAAACTATTCCTGTTAATATTTTGTTCATCAGGTTGAAAACTCTTCTATCATATTTACCCATTTTTTAACAATGTTTGGATGAATTGGCTTGAACAATCATAGATGACTTTATTAGTATGGTAATCTATTTTATTTTGTTCTTTAAAAATTAATAGTAATACCCTTAATCAATCTTTTACTTTGCTTTTTTTGTTTTACCTTAGATTTTTATCCTCACCATAAAGATCCTGTCATGCTATTGGGATACTTGAAAATGTTACCGTTTTTAATACAGAATCTAATTATAT
>JBBRRF010000210.1:0-3990 GCA_038200885.1 Candidatus Nitrosocosmicus sp. | reverse complement strand
AGAAGATTGAATCAATAATCGGTATCGGTTCAGAAATAATTCTTGTTGAGAAGGAGAACGTCGTGAAGGATACAATTGAAAGAGTCAATGAAGTATTGTTAAAGAAAAGTATGGAATATCATCAGATACTAATGAATGTAAGTTCTGGGGACAAATTAATTAGTTGTGCTGCACTCTCATCAGCATTCATTAATGGAATAAAGGCTTTTGCAATGGATCATGCTCACACTGTACCTCTGTTATTACCAGTATTAAAGTTCAGTTACAGTGAAATCATATCAGATACCAAAATAAAAATACTAAAAAGTATTGATGGTATAGGCGGTATGGTAAGCAGCTTGGAAGAACTAGAACAAATTTCAGGTTATGGGAAGCCTCTTTTAAGTTATCATGTTCAGGGCGGTAAGGAAAATAAAGGATTAGCAGACTTGGGCTTGGTAGAAGTAGATAAAGGTGATAGAGGTAAAACAGTAATTAATATCACTACTTTAGGCAAACTAATGGTTACATCTAACCTCGTAAATTCTTCTCAGCATTAATATTATGTTAATCTTAAAAAATATGATAAACTGAGCGTGTTAGATGGGCTCGTAGCGCAGACTTTGTATAATCAAAGGTGCATAATGGATAGCGCGGACGCCTCCTAAGCGTCAGGCCGAGGGTTCAAATCCCTCCGGGCCCGCATTTAATTTGACTATAAATTAGGGTTCAGATTATAAGGTATTTGATATATGGTTGAGCACAATACGTCGAAGGAAGATAATGATAACCCATTGTCTTTATTCCTTTCTATGTTAAATGCACCTGAATCAAAAAGACAGTATCCCAAAAGATTACAGGTATTCTTTAAATTTCTTAGTCTAGAAGGCGATGTGGAGACACAATCAAAGATTTTTGTTAACACGTTTAAGAAAGACAATGATGATAACCGTACGCTTCAAAAACAACTAATCTGGTTTGCAGGAAGCCAGAAAGAAAGAGTCAACAATAAAGAGTTATCGCCCTCAACTGTTCCAAATTATTTTAAAGCCATAAAACTATTTTGTCAGGCCAATAATTTAGACAATAAGGTAAATTGGAAGGTTGTTTCAAAATCCTATCCAAAGGGTTTGCAGGCTTCCGATGATAGGGCGCCTACATTAGAAGAAATTCAGAAACTCATAGAGTTTCCTGATAGAAGGATTAAACCACTTGTGTTAATATTAGTCTCCTCAGGTATTCGGATTGGTGCGTTTGAGACACTAGTATGGAAGCACATAACTCCAAAATTTAATAAAAGTAATGAAATAATAGCTGCAAAAATTATAGTTTATCCCAATGATAGAGAAAAATACTACTCATTTTTAACTCCTGAATGCTATAATTCTGTAAAAGAATGGATGGATTACCGAGTAGCCTGTGGTGAAAGTATTACAAAAGAAAGCTTTGTAATGAGAGATATTTGGCAGAATGGTGATATGGAAGGAGCCAAAAATCCTAAACCTCTAAATTCTTTTGCTATTACACGATTATTAAATAGGGCGTGGCAAGCACAAAAGATTAGACCTCAATTACAAAAAGGAGAAAAAAGGCATGAATTTAAGACCGCCCATGGATTCAGAAAATACTTTAAAACCCAAACGGAGCAGGCCAGAATATCTTCAGCGATGATCGAAATAATGATGGGACATAGCCTGGGGGTATCTTCGTCATATATGAAACCTACTGAAGATTCTTTGCTGAATGAGTATCTGATAGCAATAGATTATCTTACTGTAAACCAAACGGTTGTCCTTATCAATAAATCACTAAAGAAACAAGAGGAAACCATTCGAAATTCATTAAAAGAAATGGAAGAAAGACACCGCAAGGAAATAATTGCTTTAAAAGAGAAATACGAGATGGATATGAGAATATTACAACAAAAAATAGAACTTAGATTTGAAAAACTAATTGATAAAGTAGATGTTAACAAGTTAACAAAGTAATTATCAATATGAAGAAACCGTTTGATATAACATTTGATGTTATTACTAACGTGGATATTATCACTTACACAATATTTCGTCTACTCTTTATGGATCCTTTCTTATTAACTTGATTTTTGGGAATGTAAAAGTATTTGACTTTTCCCTTATCCACTACGTGCAGATCGGTAGTTAATTTAACATTTGCAATCAAAATATGTAGATGTGCTTTACTATTTATCGGATCCATCTCGATAACTAATTCACCTATTTCTACTCCGGTATCTTCAGGAACTGTTGGGTCTGGGTCATATATTTTGCCTTTAAATATATAGTAACCCGGATTCTTATTCAAAACTACATAGGTAATGACTTTCAAAAAATCTACATTATCATCATCGATCCTTCCCGTTGCATATGCATCCTTACTATTCCTTAAAATCCGGCGAACTACACTAGTGAGCCTTTTTCGATCCTGTATAGAACGATCTAGGGATTTGAATAGAAATTGTAACCCACGGTTGTGTCCTTCCGTTTCGGCATTTTCATTCATCAAAATATTTGTTATATCACCACAAATGCTCTGAGTTCTTTGTAAATGTTCAATTGTAAGACTTGACAAATTTGGACTATCTGTATTCCTGGATGAATAAATCCTTGTCAAATGAAATAGATAATGATTTAATGTGCAAAGTATGAAGTACATAAAATGATCTTCAATATCACTTTCAATGCCATCCATAGTCAATTCAATTAATGGAAATAAAGTTTCATAGCTCAATATATCTCTCCTTTTCTCTTCCGGTAACTCCTTCAAGAAAAATGAGATATCTTCGAAAGCACCTATTGTTTGCTCCCTTTTGCGTCTCCAATATTGTGCGGGATTAGTGTCAGCAGATTGTAGTTTCCTCCATCCTTGTTCTCTTAATTGATTTTTGAAGTTTCGAGAGAACAAACCTTGTTCCTTCATACATTATTTATATTAGAAAAATGTTATTTTAATGTATATATTATTAGATATTATATGAAGGTAATAATTTCATATACAATAGATAGTAAAACTAAAAGCAAACTAGACAGAATTCGCGGAGATATTCCAAGATCAAAATTCATTGGTAGATTGATAGAATCATATATTATGAACAACGAAAGCGAAATTGATCGACAGGCAAAAAATAAACTTGAAAATATCAACCCCCCGGAAGATATTCTCCAATTGGAGCAATAAGAGAGAGGATCGTTGTAATGGTTAACGATGAACTGTTGTCTTATGACTCTAAAGAATTATGTAAAAATGAACCTAATAAAGACTGCGACGGAATGGGATGTGAGAATTCGGGTACTCATATACTTATAATAGCCTTAATAAACAGAATTGGATACTTCTGCGAAAACTGTAAGTTAGACTTGGAAAGAAATGACCTTGTAAAGCATGAATTGTCACAGAAGCAATTCACCTTGATAGGTGAAGTGGAAAGAATTAGGAGGTATTGAAATGTTTCCATTAAAAAATAACAAATGGGCTGATTTTTGGAGATACCAAATCGGTGTTGATCCTATACCTGCTAATACACGAACCAAAACAACAACTATTGGTTGGTCAAATTATCAAGTTGAACCTGTCTCAGAAGAACAACATAAACAATGGCAACGGAATGGAGATTTCGATAATGGCATTGCAATAATCATGGGTAAGATTCACAGAGGCCCCTATTTTGGAAAGTATCTAGTTTGTATAGACATTGATAACAAAAAAGGTATAGAAGAATTTCTATCTCGTTTTGGCAATATGGATACTATCAATAAACTGGCAGAAAAAACAATTGTAGAGCAACATCTGGATGACAAGAACAAAGCTCATATTTATTTTGTCGTTGAAAAACCATTATCAAAGAAAAGTGGAATAACAGGTTCAAAGAATAACTACAACATTGCTGCTATAGAAGTTAAATCCGAAGGCTCTCATGGTATTATGTTTTGTACTCCTTCCTTCCATAAGAATGGTTATCCTTATCAAATTATTGGGACCAAAAAACCAACTGTT
>JBBRRF010000209.1:0-3997 GCA_038200885.1 Candidatus Nitrosocosmicus sp. | reverse complement strand
TATCAGAACAGTTATGGAAAAGTTATCATCAATCTCTACTACTAAACTTGATGGTATTACAGAGTGTGATGAATTCTACATTAAAGCAGGACTCAAAGGTAGATCGTATCATTATGAGATTGTAAAGACAGGAAGACAACCCCGAAAAAGAGGGTTAAAGCCTTGGAGAGGTAGAGGCACATTTGACAAGGACCATCCAATGATAACATGTATTTATCAAAGAAATGGACTGACATATTTTGATGTTCCCGTCAAAAAGTCACTTATTGATACTGTCTGTAAAAACATAAAATATGGTTCAACCGTATATACCGATGAATATAGAGCATATGACTCATTGGAAGAACACGGATTCATACATAAGAGCGTAAACCATTCAGAGAAGGAATACGCAAACGGCATCGTACATGTGAATAACTGTGAATGCCGAAGTAACCTGTATCAGATATGGCTAAGAAAGTTCATGGGTGTAAACAAACACAATTTAGAAACGTATTCAAAAACATTTCAGTTTATTCATAACAATAGAATAGGGACCAAGACAAGAAAGGAAAGATTCATGGAAATTCTTTGTTGTCACAGTAGCTGAAACATTCAGAAATAAGAGCGAACCAAATATATTAAAAGTTTGTCGACATATATCATATGGATTGAATATCTTCAAGTTGGTTGACTCTGAAACACTCTCCAATTTTTCCACTAGACACAAGTCTGTATTGGCATCAATACTTGTTGCTGGCCTAATGATAGATACTATGCTTAGCAATATTTCCGATATTACTGACGATATTATTAGCTCCCTTGAAGGTAAGGCTGTGTTTGTAGTACTTGTTGCGATGATTTACTCCTCTGCCTATCTTATTTTAATTGGATATAGTAGAAAGGTAGGTCTCAAAATCCTGCTGAAGGCAAAAGATCTTTATTATTTGTACAAAGCTATGATAATCATATTACATGTTCTGTTTGCATTATTAATAGTAATCTCGCTTCAGATGATTCTGTTCTCTGAATACGATATATCCATACTTGTAGTAATTACATTACTCGGATATACCGGAGCTGCAATAATATTGGGCTTTATGACATATCATATGTATCAATGGTATAAAAGAAACAAGCGTAATTTCATGATGCTTTTGTTTGTACTTGCATCAGCGATGACAGCTGCTGCTTCTTTGAATTTAGGACTGTCTCAAAGTGGTTTGATATTGCAGACAGATGTTTCAAGAGTAAGCGATATTACAGAGGTGGTATATCCGTCGCTGAGTTCTTACCCTGCTCAGATCTTTGGGGATATTTACTCCCTGGCCCTTATCCAAACTATGCTTGCATATGGCCTTACGTGGGGAGCTGTATCCTTACTTCTTTACAGTTATTCAAAGAGAATAGGCCTTGGAAAGTATTTGATGATAATTTCCTTACCCATGGGAGCATTTATCTTTGGAATAACGCCAATTTTACTCAACTTACCCACCACAAGTACCTACTTTGATCCCAGTTTAATGCTGTTTAGAATACTTTCTATATCTGCATTATTATCGGTTGGAGTACTTTTTGGGGTATCATTCTTGATCACAGCTAGAGTCATGAGACAGCATACGCAAGGTGCTATAGTAGACTATCTTTTCATTTCTGCCATTGGCATATCTTCTCTTTTTGTATCCCTTGCTGCAAATATTGCTTTTGGAGCTTTCCCTCCTTTTGGTATATCTACTTATGGATTCACAACAATAGCAGCATGTTTTTTTTCATAGGAATATACTCCTCAGCTATTAAAGTTTCATCCGATATTGAAATTAGGAAAATAATAAGAAAATCCATCACAGAACAATCAAAGTTTTTAGATGACATAGGATCTGCACAAATAGAGCATCAACTGGAAACCCAGGCTTTAAATCTGTCAAAAGAACATTCAGAACAACTCGCATCCTCTGCAGGTATTCAATCGGAAATTCCTACTGAAGAACTTAAAGACTATGTTCGTAAAGCGATTGAGGAAATAGACAAAGTAAGGAGAAAATAATTGGACGATTTTAATGGAGACTTCCTTGTGCACTTTATAGGAATAGAAAATTATTCCTGTTTATTTTTGGTATTTAAATCAGTTTGGATGAAGATCAAGAATTGCCTTATAGAGGCCGGATGATAATTCACGATAGTAGTTGATCTGGCTTCTGTTATAGTCAAGTTGCCGATCAATAAATTCAGTCAAATAGGTCGACTTGAGATGTGATATGCTATTCTTTGCTTCTATATAGTACCCTGAAATGGAATCATAAATTTCATTAACGAACCCTTCATCCATCAAAAAACTACAAATTGAATTTTCGTCTAAATTTATACCTTGTTGATTTGTTCGTTTAAGTGTATGATACAAAACACTTGATTGATTATAGTTTTTCTTGTACAAGTCGTCTTTCCAGTCTTTTAAATCGTCTAGTATTTTCCAGCCCATCCAATAATTCTGCAAGAATTTAAATATGTTGGAGATTTCGTGTTCATGATCTGATAGAATGGCAGAAGCCGCGATTGATGGTAATGTGATAGAAACCAAATACCTAGAGCTATTCTCCAAGAAAGGCTTTGCAAATGGGTCATCTTTCATATTGTGATTATACGTGTAATTCCAATTTTCACATTTGGCCCAATCGTCTAGAGATCTTGCAATAATATACCACATAGGAGATGTTGGTGGGAAAAGTCGTTCAAAAATATTATAATATTTACCATAAAAAACATTTGAAAAGGAGACAATGGTGTCGTTATTAAATTTCAAGTCATTGTCAATAAGATCATCTCTTGCGCAATTAACAATGGAAATATAGACTAATGCCATACCAAAATCATCTATGACATGCTCGTCTTTATATTCAAAGGCATCTGAAAACCAATATTCTAAGTAAGGTATTGGTGCACCATATCTCCGGTCTACAACGACTGAGCCATTCAAAAGTGGTAAACGACTATTAAAATAATACTCAGAAATGTCTTGGAAATCCGCTGACATTTCTGCTTTGTCCTTTTTGGCCCGAGTTACAATATGCTCATTGTATTTATGAAAATCGCCATAGATGTCGTTCAATTTTGATTTTAACCAAATGGGAAAAAGGAAACCATTATTCCATATTTTATACGCTCTTTTTCTGTAGTTTCTCTTGTTTTCTTTGAATATTTTTCTTTTAATTCATTCATGTAATTATTCAAATTGTCTTTTTGATTTTCAGATACTGCAATTCCGGTCCTAGATTGTAGGAATTGTGAGGGATCCCTCGCGGATAGAAACTCGCTTCTTAGTTTTTCATCATTCATCATATTCTTTGCAAAATCTGCTACCAGATTATTCATAACTTGATTTTCACATTATGTTATAAAAGTATTGTCCATGTTTAGCAAATATTTGCAATATTGATAATTGTTTACCAAATCAGGTTTCAAGGTTTTTGAACGATTCAATCAGAAATGTAATTTATGAATGTTGTCTGAATCCTACATATAAATATTGGATTAGCAAACACAAAGATCAGTATTTCAAGTAAATTAAAAGTAATAAATGTGTAACCATACCAACTATCTAGTAAAAGTATGCTAAACAACTTGTCATTGTGATTAACAATTAACAATTAAAACATACATCTATGTACCGCACTTCATTTACTTATCAAATCTATAATGATATGCCAGACCAACAAAGCCAAATTGGTTAATCTATACAGGAAAGAAAAAGATCCAATGGTCAAAGAAAGGCTACTGCTAATCATCAGATCAGGGTACGAGAAAATAGACAGGTTCCATTTCGTGTTGTCAAAGAGACGGACAGAAGCAATCCATGGGCTTCAAGGTGGCTAAAAAGATACAATAAGCAAGGTATAGAAGTATTAAAAGATAGGTCAAAAAGCGGTAGGAGACCGGAGTTATCAGAAGAGACAAGTTATAAAATAACAAGTCTTAAGGAAAGCAATTAAGGTTGGACAACAAAACAGGTTGAAGAGTTAATAAT
>JBBRRF010000208.1:0-3999 GCA_038200885.1 Candidatus Nitrosocosmicus sp. | reverse complement strand
GTTTCAGTAAGGTTCAATGCTTTTGCTATATCAGGAGAAACATCGGTTCCTGATAATCCAAGCCATGGATGCAGATAATATCCTTGAGTTAGCAGTGATGGAACAATATTGTCAATTGTGTTAGAGGAAACAGCAAATGAATAGCCTGAATCCTTTGGTGAATATGTATCTGCCATTAGATTTCAAAACATGGTAAAAGAGATGATGATAAAAGTATCAATGTACAACCTGTTTAGAAGAATATAGGATGACAGGGTCAAACCGGTTTAAGGGATAAGGAATTAGGAAACAAAGCATATAGAAATATAAAATCATCTTTGCAATGAATTTTAGGTACAAATGGAAGGATTTAGTTTCGACCAAGTTGTTGCATCTTCACCGTCGAAAAATTTTATATTCACTAGATCTATTGTATACATGTAAAAGTCTATTCGTGTAATCTATTGTTATCCAGTACCACTCAAACCCCTTATTACGCGTGACCTCTTTTGAAGATAAAGAAGGTCTTGTCTATTGAATGGGGTATGCTGATATACAAGCTGCTGTATAAGTGAGCCGCATAATGGCGAGCTCTGATAGATGTTTGCAGCCTTATCACTCCGAGTATAGTGGATACCAAATGTATCAAAAGAAAGAAGAAGGAGGTGAAAAGGAAAATAGAAATGGAAACAACAGGGATAAATCAGAAACACCATGAGAATAGCGTAGGCAATATTGTTATTGGCGATAGTGACAATTATAGGGATACCAATGCTCGTTACTATGTATCTATCGATATTGGAAAAAAGAACTGTGTAGCATGTATAACAGACAAGGAGGGTCTGATAATAGAAGAAACGAAATACGGCAACACATTATCTGAAGCATGTGATTTCGCTCAACATATAGACCAACAATACGATGGTACTAACTGTACAGCAGTAGTAGAATCTACAGCAAACATGTGGATAAAAACATACAAAGCTCTAGAACAAGCAGGTATACATACAAAACTAGCGAATCCACTTAAAACAAGGGTAATAGCAGAAGCACGTATAAAGACAGATAAACTCGATGCTCGCATATTATGTCATTTACTACGAACTAACTTGATACCTGAGTCATATGTTGCACCTGATAGCATAAGAGAGGATAGATCTATCCTGCGATTAAGGATTAATCTTGTACAGGATAGAACATGGATAACGAACAGAGTACATTCACTACTTGACAAGTACGATGAGAATTATGATGGTAGTCACTTGGTTAGTAAGAAAGGAATAAAGTGGCTCAAAACCCTAAAACTGGATGGAAGCGACCAGGTACAGCTAAACAATAACATTAACAACATCGAATTTCTAAACGACGAGATAGTTAAAATCGATAAAAAAGTATCATCCCAGGCTGTACAGAATGAAAATGTAAGGATATTGATGAGTATGACAGGTATCGATTATTTTTCAGCCATGCTAATAATGTCTGAGATAGGAGACATAAAAAGATTCACTGATCCAAGTAAATTGGTCTCCTGGTCTGGATTATGTCCAACTGTACATCAGTCAGGAAACTCATTGTACATGGGCAGGATGAAAGATGGAAATAAAAAGATACGCTGGATAATGATTCAAGCTGCAAACACAGCGGTTAGAACAGATGATAGAATGAAAAAACATTATGCAAAAATAGTAAAAAGACATGGTCACAGTATTGCTATAACTCATGTAGCAAATAAGATGATAAGAATAATGTGGTACATGTTAGAGAATAATGTGGTACATGTTAAAGAATAAGAAAAACTACAAGGATGGAAAACAAGAATCCTACCAAAGAAAGCTTAAGAGGATCCAAGGATAAACAAATAACGATACATCAAGTATCAAATAGGTTGATGATAAGGTAGCAAATAATACGACAGCAACAACAGCGATAACGGATAACTCAAGGATACTTTTACATAGATGCGTAATTAGCACCGATTGCCAATTACATAGAAAGTCGATATTTTTTGACTAGAAGTTGACTTTTATGTTATAATATTACAAATAAATACGGATGTTTTATGAAATTTGGATGCCCGGCTAATTACGCAATAGATCTAGTGAATAAAGTTGTTAATACTTATGAAGTGGACGTAGGACATAAATTATTTATACGAAGTTCCAAGAAGGTATTATATGACTGCATTATCATTACGATCTGCTGTACAGACATCTAAACTGTTAACTACTAATCACATCAATATTACGTTTCCAATTTCATTACAGGCTTTAATAAATCGCATCAATCAAGAAACACCCATATCTTTACGAAAGATATTAGATCTTCTCAGTACACCTGTACTTATTTTTTCTAAAAATTCTCCAAGAAATAATCTTAAAGGATTTGATTTTCCAGAAGATATGCCAACAGTAAATTGGCCTGCTGTTTCTTCTCATTGTGATCATCTAGAACATGAAAAAATAAAATTGTCTTGGGTCTTCGCACATTATTTTACATGGCGTGCGTATCAGGTAATAGAGTTTATTGCAAATTCAGAAAAATCAGTACGTCCTAGATTATGGGAAGATGGATATAACCCAGCTTATGGTAGTGATTTTCTGGGATTTACCAATTATACACCACGTGGTTGGTTTGGATCATATAATGAAGGTCGATTTGAGAAAATTCGAGCAGCCATCAAAAAGGTATGGCAAGAACGCTTCTTGGGTGAGACGTCTAACGAGGCACTAAAGACAATTCAGATTAAATGTAGATCAGATGATAGCGGACAGGGAGCACATCCATGCTTTGTCTTTGACGTCGCAGCAAATCACATTAAACTTGGAACTATAAACTGCTGCGTAAAATGGTTCGAACGAGGCAAAATGACTAGAGCCAGATTGCTTGTCCATGAGATATTTCATTGGTTAAAAATCCCTACTAGTGTATGGTGGGTATCTGACAGTCACGACTACTATGTGACTCGTCCTGGAGGACGATGGAAATATATGGTGGTCGACAAACTCTACCGTGATAAGGCAGCATACATTGCAAATCACGCAGGCCCAAACAACAAGAACTATGAAAGAACATTTAGAAATAATGATAATTACGCATTTTTTATTTACAAAATAGGTAGAAAAATATACGATGGTGATGAGCAACAATTGGCAATAACACAATTTCCAAGTACCAGTTTTAACTGGAAAAGTTAAGGTTATTGCATGATGATTATTATGTTTTCAGAGGTAAAGAGAGATGGATATGTAGGTTATGCCATCCCTAGATAGAGTAACTTTTTGAACTGATTAATCGGCGGACTCGAGGGGTTAAGATAGCAACGTTTCCAGAAAGTTATTTTTCTGGCATAATCCATCAACATAATTATCAACAATGTCAGGCGACGGATAAACGGGATCGTGTTCAAGACGCTACTGGATAGTTATTATATAGTATTAATATCATTCAACGTCAAGCCAACTGACGTGCCGGATGGGACGGTGTTCGCCAGACAAACACATCTAAATTCTACTTTTTCAACGCGTTTGCAAAGGTATGGATGGAGTCCATGGTCACTTACTACTCGTATAACCTTACTGCGGCTCAGACTTTTTTCAACATGTCATATGCCTATCAACACCTGTCGACAACACCGTAAAAGAAGACGGTACATTTGTAGTCGACACCATCAGGTTCAGCGAAAAACGGTACACGAATATACCAAAGGACTCGACTAACTATGTGTTGAAGGTCAAGTCGGACGGAACTGATATAGAGTAGGGTGACAAATCTGCAACAGTAGTTAGGACCCAGACTCAACAGTCAATTAAAAACGAGATTATATAGACAGACCACAATACCATCAAGGACATGACAACCAATACGATTGCTAATGCTCGAAAAATTTGCCCACATGTTTGAGATCTTATCGATTTTGGAATTCTTATTTGTATAAAGACTTAGAGCCTATCCTAAAATTCCATAGGATTATAGCTACTTTTCTTTCTTTGCAAACTGTGGCCTGTGTTCAGAAAGAAGAAG
>JBBRRF010000207.1:0-4005 GCA_038200885.1 Candidatus Nitrosocosmicus sp. | reverse complement strand
ATTACAACTACGGTTTCGATTATAAGTTCTCTCCCCTGCAGAATACCTTCGACTTTCTTTAATATCTTGATGGTTTTGTCTGCAGTAATATCCGTATTAGTTGTAATTCTGTTATTTTATTTTGGGCAAAAAAACCCAGCTCTGGTTCCTAGAAAGTATTTTTCCATTTTCGTTTTCTAAAAAACTAATGTAATTTATACATCCTTGTAGGAAAAAGAGCCACGATCAGATTCTAACTTTTATAATAATCATTTTTTGATAATAAATTACCATATTATCTTCAATTTTTTAGGATGTATACTGTCACTATTTTAATTTTTTTAGCGATTTGGATATTCGAGGATTACTTTAATTCTTGTCTATATTAACTTCGTTACTAACATTGGTAGCTGATTTTGTGGTTCTAATAATAATATCGTTTCAACAGAGAACCCATAGTTCTGTTAATAAATCCAATCTAAAGATTTCTTATAATTAAATGGTCCTGTTAACTTAGCAATATGTTATGTCCTTATTATGATACTCTATAAACAAATTCAATTACTTTCTAACACGTTTTAACTTGCATTTTATTTTTTGAATGGAAAGTAATTATCAAAGCATTCTGTCTTGCCCTTAATATATTGTATGATTCTCTCCATCATGATTTATTCCAATGAGGAATGAAAATGATGATCAAGTCCAAGGAATCTTAATGCTTTTGGATATTGGGTGTCTCTTTGAGTCTATGATGCTCTTTAAGTTGATAACCAAACTGAGTTAAATATGTGAAATACCTGTTTGACCTGTTGTTGATTATCGTTGAAAAGAATAAAGATTACTTTAATCCGCAGAGTCGTATAAAAATCCTGAACTTATCATAAGGTAATAATTTTATTCTTTGCCTTTAATATTTAAGTGTGAACAAGAAAGTCTGGATTCATTTAACTAATTCCAATATGCTATACAAATTTTTTTACCCTAGATTTATTAACATACAGGTAGGAGATACTGTAGAATGGATTAACAAAGATAAACATCATCATATACTTGTATTCAACAAAGAAATACCCCCTTATGAAATGAAAATTGGAAAAATAGACACAAATTCCACTTTATCAAAAAAATTTGATCATCTTGTTCCTAGGATTGATTACGGTTGTAGTTTGCATCCTGAGGAGGGAGGCACCATATTTATACATATAAATCGAAAATCCAGTTTCATAAGTTCAACAATAAAGGACAAGAATAAAGGATTGTCAAAATATTTGAAAAATAGTAATGATTCAAAATTTACCCCACATTTACTCCCTAATCATCTGAGCCTAGATTCCGAATTAATTACGCTGGAAAGATTCATAGATCCCGAGATCTTTGCAAATCTTTCCAAACCTTATTTTTATGAAATTCATAACAAAACCATTACAATAGTGTTTTGGGATTTATCTGGCTTTTCAACTTTATGTAATCATCTATCAGAAGAACCGAGTTCATTGATAGTTTTTCTCAATGAATATTTTGTGGAAGCTATGAAGATAATCCACAAGCATGGGGGCGTTATAGATAAATTCATTGGAGACGGAATTATGGTTTACTTTGGATTCGATGGTGATGGTGATGGTGATGGTGATGACGATATTATTGGAGTTAACAGTGGTATCCATGACGCTATCAATACAGCTTTGGAATTAAAGAGATCATTTAATGTAATAAGAATGCGCTGGATGGAAGTTTGGGTTGAAAAACTAGGACATAAGCATGTTAAAATTGATCTAAAATGTGGAATACATTGTGGCAATCTACTATTTGGTTTGCTAGATATGGGTTCAAGATTTCAAGTAACATCAATAGGGTCTTCTGTAAATTTGGCAAGTAGGCTCGAAGGAGTTGCAGAACAAGACGAAATAATAATATCTAAACAAATCCGGGATAGAATAAAAGGGCACTATATCATGGAAAAAAAAGACCTATTACACAAAATTAAGTCGTTTGAGAATATAAGGCATGTATATAGGGTAATAGACAAAATGACAGGAAAAGGTACAAGCTAAATCATATGATTGACTACTGAAATTTAGGCCCTGTTAACTGAAGAAAATGATATGGCTTGAAGTCACCCTCTTTCATAATTGATCACCTGAAATAAGACATATCCAGAATATAATTACAATGGTCTGTCTTCGTATTTTTACGGTTGTTTACTAAGAGGAACATCCCAAAGGGTTCTATTCATTTAACATGTTTTATATGATACCAAGTTCATAAAAGGATTATTCGTCTTCAAACTAACTTAAACGCCGATTAGTTTGATCTGAAAGACTGAGAAAAATAAATAGAATATTATAGATTTTGAATCTCTCTGACAGATGCAAATCTTGACTTGGTATCTATATCGGCATTATCCATTCGAAATTGTATTACGTTTCCATTGGCAGTTTTAAATGGAAGTATTGTTTTTGGTCTACTAGGCTCACCAAATTGGCCATTATCTAAAATTGAATACCATTTCTTCCACCGGTTAGCGGGGAGGCCATTAATAATGCCTCCATAATCTATGTAGGCTTCACACCTTACTCCATCGTTCTCATTTATTGTTACCGCTTTAAAACCTATCCATTTATTTGGTCCTATCCAATTTTGCGCATTAAAATCTGTGGGTATAGTTTGTTTTGTATATCTGGGATGCGGTGCCTCCTTTTGGAAGTTCATACAATTACTATTTCCTTAATATTCAAAATGAAAGATATAGCACCTAGCAGATCCATCTCCACTACCGCTGTGACTTCCGCCTCGTAGTTTAATTGATAAACCCGAACCACTAGCACATGGACCTATAATAGGACGATGCTCGTAATATTCAGATTTCAAATTTGGTAAGTTTAAATATATGGTTACTTCTTGATTTAAAAAACCATCTCTATTGAATTGAAATGTTTTTCTCCATATGGTGACTCCGGGAATACTACCAAAACCGTGTTCAGAATACCTTTCATTCCATCCTTGTTCTCCTTGATAAACTACTCTTGATTGTGCAGTATCCTGATAGATTTTTTGTACTCCAAATCTGTCAAAGCCTTTTTCGGGTTTTGAAGGCATCGGGGTAAGAAATGTTTTGAATCCAGTAATGGTTGAATGTATTCGGATAAATTTGGATTTCCAGGATGATATATGAAACAAGATAGAGTAATATCTTAGATTTAATCCCAAACATTAATCTTTTGTCAGATGGTAAATTTTATTCAACAGGGCCCAGAGGGAGGAGTGATGATATCGGTCATTTGATTAGATATTCTTATCAAACACACTTTGTTCTAATAGATAATAATTCTTAATAAAGAGGGAAAATGGTATTCACAGTTATCTGGGTCATTCCTTTCTATAAAACATAGAGTTATCACCTATCCTCATCGGTCGTCGTTAAGATATCCTATGGATTTGTATTCTCGACTAACGGAATGAATCTGAAGGATTTTACGAAATGATCAAACACTTCTTTAAAGTAATCTGGACTAAGTCTCTAATCCTTCATCAACATTCTACTATTCATCCACTGCAATTATGGAAATGAATTTAGCTTTGTAATTTTCTTTATATTATGTACCATATCATCGTCTTAGACTGGAATTTTCCAAGGTACAGAAAAAGGAACTGCTTTTGTTCATGAAAAGTACCTGTGATAAAGAAGAATACAAGAGGGCATACGCTGCTAAACAAAAGATAAAAGGGATCTCATACAGGACCATAGCAAAGGACATCGGTGTCAACTACCGTAATGTGTATGACTGGATCAACAACTATAGAAAATATGTTCTGGATGGCATAAGAAACAGAAGAAAAAATGGAGGTAGAAAACCGATAATATCTCCTGCAAAAAACAAGGAGATGATGAAAGATATCTTACTTAACAAATCACCACGGACATTTGGCTATCTAAAAAATACATGGAGTATAAGGCTTCTGGCTACATATCCTTCCTCTTTACTAGGAATTAATGTCAGTCGCATGCAAACCTGGAGGATAGTTCAT
>JBBRRF010000206.1:0-4010 GCA_038200885.1 Candidatus Nitrosocosmicus sp. | reverse complement strand
CATTCGTGGTTAACTAGCAAAAAGCTCGATAAAAACACGATAGAGGAAAAACAGAAATTAAGAAAATTACACCTAGTAGAAAACATACTCGTTCTTACGATAGCCGGTATGGTCAATGCGGCAATAATGATTATGTCTGCAGCAGCGTTTAGTAACGGCTATTCAAGTGTTGAAACAATATCTGATGCATATAGGATTTTAATCCCGCTATTTGGTACTGCAGCAGGTATAGTTTTTGTCATTACTTTACTTTCATCGGGTATTTCGTCGTCTGTGGTTGGCACTTTAGCTGGACAGGTGATAATGGAAGGACTGCTAGGATTAAAAGTCAATTTATGGTTAAGACGCATCATAACTAGATTCATTAATGTTGTTCCTACCACGATTGCGATTTTATTGGGCATGGATCCTCTTAGTATTTTGATATACAGTCAGGTTATACTCAGTTTGATGATCCCGTTACCAATAATTCCTTTGGTATTAATTACAAAGAGCCGAAAGACAATGGGAGAATTGGTAAATAGAAAAATTACAACAATAACATCTATCATTTTTGTTGGAATTATTCTTGTATTTAATTCCTACTTACTAATAAGTACTCTTTTTGATATTTAGATATCTTAAGCATCCATACAAAACATGGATTGGTTGTAAAATGAGATGGGATAGATCAAACATACAATTGGGATAAAATTGGTAATAGTATGGAGAAATAGTGAATCTGAAACTAAAAACATACAATGGTTTTTTCACCGTATGATAATGTGCCCTACAAGTTTAAGCACCATTTATTTAACTTTAGTATTTATGATTTTTTCCTTGTCCCCTTGTTACAGCATCCAAATTTTTGCTTCCAGCACCTTTGCCTATTTGGGCCAGATCACAAATTCATCGGAACTAACCACCTATGCGAGGAACAACATAACATCAGGTTTAAACAATAATAATAGTTTAAGTTATTTTTTTAACCTCAATAACTTTTCCATATCTCATATCCAGAAAATAATTCGATTACTAAAGAGTTTATGGATACGAAACTTGCGTTGGTTAAACCTGTTTTTACAGATGCTGCATATGATAATAAATTCTATATGTTTTATAAAAAATATGCAAAGGTTTTGCCTAAAGTAAACGTAACGACGGATTTGAACCTGTTAAACTCTAAAATTACTAACTATCAGGTAGGTACTGTAAATAATGTATTTGCGATGTTTGACTTGGTAAGAGTCCTAGAACTAATGGACAATGAAACCAATATCAGTATCATTTCCGACCTTGATGTTCATAAGGGGAGTATTTTTGCAGATCCGCCAAACAATAAAAGTAATTTATATGACGCTATAATCTTGGGTCACCAAGAATATGTTACTCAAGATGAGTATGATAATCTTAGACAGTTTGTATCAAACGGTGGAACCATGATAGTTTTGGATGGCAATGTATTTTATGCTCAAGTAAAATACTTTGATACAAACAACACTATTTCACTAGTAAAGGGTCATGAATGGGCCTACAACGGTAAATCAGCATGGAAAAGCATTCAGGAAAGATGGCCCAATGAAACAAAGGTTTGGGTAGGCAGCAACTATTTCTGTTATCTTTGTGTCAAGGGATTTAAAAACGATCCATTTGATTATTTTCCTCATGAAGAACAACAAGTTACTAATTCCAAGGACATTATATTACTAAGCTATAATCCATTTGGGATACAAGGACATTTTAATAAAAATGCTACTGTGGCAACAGTGCTGTTAACTTAACGATAAATCTATAGCTTGAAGATGCTCTATTTCAATTATGATCGGGAAAAGAAACAGAACACCCTCACAGTACATTGGCTATGGTTTGTATTTATATTTCCTCGGCTTATCCTTAAGGAATGTTGTCAAGGCATTGTCATATCTTCATATAGTCAAAAGAAGTCATGTTTTATTTACCAAAAGTGGAATTGGATTCAGAAATTTGATTATCAAAGAAAATCATCAACCAAAAAGAAACAGGTATCGGAATACATTGTAGATGAGACCATTCTAAAGGGTGGTTCAGAATTTATATGGTTATGGATTGCGATTGAGCCAGAAAACAGGCTAATTCTCGCACATAATATAACTAAAGAATGAAACATGTTTGTTGCTGAAAGGTTTATGTCTGATCTAGTCAAAGGTTATGGAAAACATCCAGTTTCTACAGATGGAGGAACCTGGTACCCACAAGCCTGTGAGTTTCTCAGAATAGACCATGATCTTCATTTCTTTCTTGCCAAAATGAGAGAAAAGCCTTATTGTAAAGACTATGCAGTACATCAAGGACAGAACAGAATGTTTCGATGATTATTTTCCTTGTCGTAAACAAAACTGCAAACGAGCATATCAAACAATGGATTAAGGTATGCGTATCATCATAACAACATTAGATCTTAACTTTACAGAGCCATTCATAACCTTTACAATATATTTAAAGTATTGTTGCAAACAATAACTTATCATGCTTTTAGTTGAGAGAAAAGTCATTTTAGGAATATCAGTCATCTTCGTTACTGCCATAATAAGTACTGTGATTTTAACAAATCTTTCAACATCTGAAATGATCAGATCTAATACAATTAATATAGATACTATAAGGGATATAATCAATCTTTCACCTTCAAGTAATTTGTTACAATATAACGATGAAAATAAATATAATGTAAAAGAATTTATTCTAATCCAAGATGAATTTGGGTTCAATGGATCTAATTCGGGTCCACCAATAGTGGTAAATAAGGGAAACATAGTCAAGATATCCATTATCAATGCGGGAGCCATGGCACACACATTTGGTATGGGTACACCATCTAATTTTACAATGTCTTTGATGAAAAACATATCTGGACTGTCAGATAGTAAAAAAATCCAAAGTATTCCTTATGATGTAATGGCCAAAATGCCTTGTCCAGGATGCGATCCAATGTTCGAAAAGGGCCATGTAAAAGCATTTATAAATCCCGGTAAAATGGTTGAAACAACTTTTAATGCTTCTGAATCAGGTAATTTCAAATATTTTTGTATGGTACGCGGACACCTGTGGCTTGGTATGAACGGAGATCTTATAGTAAATGAAATTAATTCTTCATCTTTTAGGACTGATGGAGGAGGAGGCGAAGTCGCATGATGAATAACATTAGTCTTGCTATAACGGCATTCGGATGGGACCCTTCTACCATCATTTTAATTTTTGCATTATCGGTAATTGGAACGTCTATTGCGTTTTTGATAATAATTTCAACGACAAGATTAAGTGTACAGAGGTTTCGTGAGAAAAAAAAATATCGCCTTGAATTAATATGGGCTATTTTTGTTGCTGGTCTATTGATTTGGTTATATATTACAAGTTTACCTTGGGCACCCCCTGCTACATTTTCTGAAATTAAAAATAATAACAACAATACTATTCAGGTAGTAAATATCACAGCAGGACAATGGTTTTGGATTATGGAAAAAGTAGACCCAAATTCATCTTATAATATTACAAAGAATTCTAACAGCACCATTAACTCTGCTCCTAAACCGCCTATAACATTAAAACAAAATGTACCTGTAAAATTTGTAGCTACTTCTGTAGATGTAAACCACGGTTTTGGGATATTCTCTGGCGCTAAGGATGGTTCTCCAATACTATTGCAAATGCAGGTGATTCCGGGCATAGAAAACATATTTTACTACACTTTCAAGGAAAGTGGAGGTTTTCAAGTCAGATGTTTAGAATACTGTGGCTATGCTCATCCTTACATGACCTCAACCATTCATGTAATACCTGAAAATGAAAATAATGATACCTATCAGATATCATCTAATATGGGAGGTGCTCAAAATGACTGATACTCATAGTCGCGGTCAAAACAATAAACAATATCCCTCATTGCCTCAGTATGATGTTTCTCCTGAATTAAAGAAATTAGTTTTAAGGTTTATGATAGCAATGGTAATCAATTTCGTAATACTGGGTTTTTGTGCTATAGGAATGCGTATCAT